>NZ_JAAGPN010000193.1:0-15400 GCF_017104805.1 Paraburkholderia sp. Ac-20347
CTACAACTCCGTGCGTCCGCATAGTGCCCTCGGGCAACTGGCGCCGGACCAATTCCGGCAACTGCATCAACCGAAAAGCGGCGAGCCCACTAACTTACGAATGGTGTACTCGGCGGGGTAAGGTCACCTGAATCGGGTCTTTCCGAGCAAGTCGTCATGGCAAAGATCAAGGTTGCCAAGTGCGCCGCTGATGCGACGCAACGCAGAGCGTCGGCCCGTCGAACTTTGCGCTATGCGGGTGTCCGGCTTCCTGTGCAAAATTACCTCGTCGGGCCGCAAGATGTTCATTTTCCAGCATCAGACGAACGCCGGTTCACGCCACAATCCCGTCTTGGGCCACTATGGCGAGTTGACCCGCGAATCAGGTCTGATCGCTGGCGCAGGAACGGCTAACCTCGGTGTGCCGCGAGCGGCGCCCAGTAGTGCCAAAGCAGCGGTGCACACAACTGATGCCGGCATGAGCTTCCCCCTGTTCGTGGCGACCGGTGATCGGGCAACGGTGAGGCCAGTAGTTTGTCTTGCAATCTGCGAATCTGCGCTTGACTTGGGAGACCGGCAAGCTTGATTTGGGAGATCGGCGAGTCGAGAGCGCCGCAGGTTATGCGGATGGTAAGCTTTTGCGCTCGGCAGATCTGCCGAGCTACGCTCCCAGTGCCGTCATTTTGTGACTTCTTTTTCAAGCCGGAACAGTTCTCTGGATTTTGGTTCGGTGCGCCCGCGCCGTCTCAAAGAAGTCTTCGTCGGCCGGGAACCTCTTGCCTCTCCCTTGCAATCAAGATTTCGTTCGAAGCGGAGCGCGCGAAATCGCGCTCTGTACGATGGCTGAGGTTATCGATGCCGAGCCGGCGAGCTCGATGGTTCATTAACTTACATAGAGTAAGGGAATTACCGGAGTGTATTCCTCTTGTAAGAGCCTATTCTCTGTGTGCGGCGCAGGAGACCCGAGCCGCATGCGTGATTGAAGACCGCGCGAATCATGCGCGGCTTTTTTTCTCCGAGTAGAAAACGCGGGGTAAGGACGGGGTTTAGTGCCCACTGTGCCTTGAGCAGAGGCTGCGGCGCTGCGGGTTGGGTCAGCGAGTAAGGGACGCTTACGAAGTAATCCCAGCGCTTTCAGGGTAACTACATGAAACCGGTTGCGCCATCAACCGTTCCCGCCCCCAGGCATCCGCAGCTGGTAACAGCTCGGTGTGAAGATCTGGGGCCGTATCCCCCAAATATCCGAGGAAGAAGCGGCGCCCGATCCGCTACAAAATCAGGCGAAACAGCGTAGGTATTTAGTACTGCTGGAAACGGCAGGCGAACAACAAGAAGCGACATGCGGGGAAGGGGAGGGTCCGGTGTTAATGGACTGGATACGAGCGGAGACATTGCCCGACGCGGAAGCGGGCAGGCTTCCCCACGGTCATTCACGGCGAAATGGATTTGGGAATTGCTGACGGAACGATCGTGTTTCCTGGAGGCATTCCAAACATTGAATCACTGCAGCTACCGTTGCGCCATCGATGCGAGAGAGCAGTTCCGTGGGTCTCTGCTGGAGACTTTCGAACTTTTGTTTGCACACGTTCGCCACCTATGTGAACTCCGTACAAACAATCGAGATCCAGGTGCACTTCCGGGGCATACCCATCTGCACGAAAGAGGCCACACAGAAGCACAGGCGTGCGGCTAGCAAGCAGCCTGGCGCCGCGCGTTCCTTCTCAAAGTCGGGCAGCGGACGCGTTAGTTAGCCGGCAGACTATCAGGCTGTCGTTCGCAAAGGAGGGGGCGGGAGTCTGCGATTGCTAGGTTCGCATGCCGGAACACAAAGGGTTTTGCACTTTCGTCAAGCGGGAAGACATCGCCAGCGGGAACGCACACAGCAGCACCGCCGCGAGTATCGTCCGTAGCGTCAATCCCGAAGTCCGTCATTGGCGAATACATACTCAAAAAATGCAGAATGGCCGGTTGGTGACGCTCTTTGGCGAGCACGATTGGGCCGAACAACGGAACGTGACGCGATTGTGTTTGGGCTGAGTTCCGTAGTCCGGATGAGCGTTGCCCGGTAAACAGGTTGAGTACGTCACGCTGGGGATGGTGCCAATAATGGCTGACGGCGGGAGAGTATTGGTAGTCCTGGGGGCAGACCACCGTTGCTGGTCGAAGTGATTGATTTTATTTTGGGATGATTCAGTCGGGCACGAAGAGGTAACCTCTGCCCCGTACGTTCTGCAATCGCACTGGCACCCTGGGATTATCCTCGATCTTGCTTCGCAGTCGGCACACGAGCACACTTAAGCCATCCGGTGAATTGCATCCCTCAACCGCAACCAGTATCTCTGCGCGCGAAAGGATCCGCCGCGGCTGTTCAAGAAAGAGCTGAAGCAGTTCGCATTCGGCCGGGGTCAGGGGCAGTGGCTGATCCTGCCGGTAGAGGACGCCGCGCAACACATCAAACCGAAAAGGACCGAAATGGGCATGTCCCTTCGCGTCGCGCGCTACCGTGTTTCCGGTCCCGAATACCGGTTGGCATCGCCGCAGCACTGAACGGATACGGGCGAGAAGTTCCCCAGGCGAGCCGGCGCTGTCCATGCAATCATCCGCGCCCATTTCGATGGCCACGGCCCGCTCGACGGGGTCGCGGGTGTGCACCAGTATGATAAGGGGTATCATGCGTTCCCCGGTGTGCAGGCGCTGGATGAGCCTGCAGCCGTCAACGCTTCCGCGGGGGCTGTTGATTACGACCAGCGCCGGTCTCGCGCGTTGCAGGACGCGTACGGCATTCGGCGCACGCTGTACGAAGATCGGCCCGAAGCCTGCCGCTTCGAGCGGTTCGCGCATGGTATCCCACAGACGCGCGTCGTCGTCGAAGAACGCGACGATAGTGCTATCACATGCGGATGTGGGATTGCTGGAGATGCCTGAGGGGTTCATATTCAGTAATGTGACTCGCTGTCCCTTTTTCGAAAGAATACGCTCCTCTGTTGCAGAAAATAGCTATTTTTGCGAAAGCGCTCCTGCGATCTCATTCGAGTGGCGCCCCGGAGCCAGACCGAAATGCCGACAACCGGCACGCGTCACGAGCAATCCGGGATCAACCCGCCATCGATCGGGAAGGCGGCCGGTGTCCCCCGCAATTCCGAGGCATTCCAAATCAAACGCGCCATGGATTTTTTGACCAGCCAGTACGTCACGCAGCCCACGAATCAAATGCTGCCGCCACAGGAAGCGCTCGCGCGCGCCCTTTGGTGTCAGCTGATCGGTGGATCGCGAGACGGTGAGCCTCCTTCAGGCGAGGGCTATTGTCAGCGTCCAGCCCAAGCTTGGCACAAGCACTGTCGACGAGAAGTGGTGGCGAATTGGCGAGGTCGAGGTGATCGCATGGAGAATCGCCCGCGCTGCCCATGGCAAATTTGCGCGGGACGTTAGTCTGCTGCTTCGGCTCGTCGAACGTTCTGCCGCATCGCTGGCCGGTTTCTCGTTGGGAGTAGAAATCAGCTGATGGGCCTGATCGCATGTCGCAAGGCGTCGTCTTTCGATCCCGGTTGAATCTGACACCAGAATTCCTGATGCCTGGCACCAAGGCGGCGTGAGGTGGCGTGCGGCTTTATAGCGGTGAAAGTGACTGGCCAGCCAGAAACGGCATCCATCGAAGAATACCTTCATCGCTGGACGTGCCGCGCGCATTGTCTCACTGCCTATGGCACGCATGGCTTCCTCCAGATGCGCTTGATCGAAGCGTCCCTCGCGGATAATCTTCCCATGCACCGTAAGCTGCAGGAATTTGAGATAGTCCAGACCAAGTACGCCAGTCGGTATTCTGGCCGATGAAGGGGCTCCGATACCAGAAAGTTGGGACATGGTGATGCCGATTATTCTGTATAGCTGTGCGAAGGAAACGCCAGCGTCGTTTCATACCTCCTGATCGGAGACGGTCACTTCCGGTCAATCGTCAATCATGAGATGACGAATCACCAGAGCAGGATCTGCGATGTCCAGAATCAGTCTTCGAAGGACGCGCCTGCGCATATGCTCCTCGTCCAGTATCCAGGGTTCGCCTTTTTCGCTCAGATAGCCCGCGAGCAGCACTTTCTGATTCGCGTCGGCCGGAAGGTTCAGGCGAGCGGCGAGTAGTCCCGCAATGACGTCGTCAATTTCGATGGTCAGTGGCTTTGAGTCAATGGAAAGTTCCAGTTTCATGGCGGTCATCGGAAAAAGTGGCGTCCCATGACGGAGGTGATGCGCGACGCCGAAAGGGAGCGCCGGCCGCGACTGTTGGCCGGTGCATGCATGAACTACAGTCCGGTCAATAGTCCAGTTCCGCTGTCGGCACCTGCGCCGGATTTTCATCCCTGGCAGCTTCCGCGACTGTGGTATCCGTCGTCAGGATTAACCCCGCAATCGACGCAGCGTTTTGTAGTGCAGTGCGTGTGACCTTGGTCGGGTCGACCACGCCTGCCTCGACCGCGTCCATATACTCACCGGGGGCCGCGTTGTAGCTGAAGTTGCCCAGGCCTTCATACACTTTCGCGATAACCACAGAAGGTTCGTCGCCCGCATTCGAGGCAATGACACGCAGGAGGGCCTCCAGCGCGCGCAGCACAATATGGATGCACGCGTCCTGGTCACTGTTGACGCCCTTCAGGTCCCTCACTGCCGAACGCGCACGCAGCAGCGCCACGCTACCGCCTCGGACGATGTCTTCCTGGACCGCCGCACGCGTGGCGTGCAGCACGTCGTCCACCCGCGCCTTCTTCTCCTTCGTCTCGACCCCGGCGGCCGCCCCGACCTTGATCAAGGCCACGCCGCCCGCGAGCTTCGCCACGCGCTCCTGCAGCTTCTCCCGATCGTAATCGCTCGACGTTTTATCGATCCGCGCACGGATAGACTTGACACGTGCCCTGATACGCTGGGCGTCGCCGGCGCCATCGATGATAATCGTGTCGTCCTTGCGCACTTCCAGGCGCTTTGCCCGGCCCATATGCTGGAGTGTCGCTGTCTGCAACTGCTTGCCGGTCTTTTCGGAGATGACGGCTGCGCCCGCGAGGATCGCAATGTCCGCGAGCATCGCCTTGCCCCGGTCGCCAAAGCCTGGCGCCGTCACAGCCGCGACGTTGAGGATACCGCGCATCGCATTGACCACGAGCGTGGTCAGCGCTTCGTCATCGATATCTTCCGCGATGATCAGCAGGGGCCTGCCTGCCTTCGATGTGGCTTCCAGCACCGGCAGCAGTTCCCGGATATTCGGAATCTCTTTGTCGCGCAGGAGAATCAGCGCATCGTCGAGATAGGCGGCCTGCCTGTCGGGATCGTTGATGTAATAGGGGCTCACGTAGCCGCGGTCGAACTGCATACCCTCGACCACGTCCAGTTCGTTATCGAGCGACTTGCCATCTTCGATGGTGGCGACTCCTTCCTTGCCGACCTTCTCCTTTGCATCGGCGATGATCTTGCCGTTCGCCTCGTCCGAGTTTGCCGAGAGGGAGCCCACCTGGGCGATCTCGCGGTTCGTCGAAATGGGCTTCGACAGCCTGCGCAGCTCGTCGAGCACGGCGGCAACCGTGTCGATACCACGCTTGGGGCCCATCGGGTTCATGCCGACGGCAACGTGCTTTATGCCCTCCTGCTCGATTGCACGGGCGAGTACGGTGGCAGTCGTCGTGCCGTCCCAGCCCACATCCGTAGTTTTCGATGCGACCTGCTTGACGATCTGCGCGCCCATGTTTTCGAACCGGTCTTTCAGCTCCATTTCCTTCGCGACAGATACGCCATCCTTCGTGACGGTCGGCGCGCGAAAACCGCGCTCTATCAGTACGTTGCGGCCTTGCGGGCCACGCGTGACCTTCATCGTATCGGCGAGCACATTCACGCCTCTGACGATGCGGGCGCGGACACCGTCGTGAGACCTGACGTCGTTTGTACTCATGCTCTTACCCCAGATTTAAAGTCGGTGACCCAGGATATCGCGAACAACCGGGCGGGCGTCCGTGACCGCAAGCGCGATTTCAGGCGGCCTTGCGGGCAGCGCCAGCGTCGGGCTCCAGCACGCCGATGACGTCTTCTTCGCGCATGACGGGCAGTTCCTCGCCATTGACCTTCAAGGTCTGGCGTGCGTAGTTGCCGAATAGGACTTGGTCACGAAATTCCAGCTGGAGCGCGCGAAGCGTTCCATCCAGCAGCAGACGGCCACTGCTGCCCCCGACGATTTCTCCCTGTCCGGGCTTTTCTGCGGCTGAGTCGGGAATCACGATGCCAGAGGTCTTCGTTCGCTGCGAGTCGATTAGCTTGACGATAACCCGATCGGAGAGGGGGCGAATCTGCATTCTCATCTCCTGCGCGATAAGGGTTCACGAAAAGGAATCCGGTTGCTGCTTGCGTGAATCGCTTTGGTGCGGCCGAGCCTGTATGTGGCGGAATCCGAAATAGAGGTGTCCATTGCACCCTTCAAGAGGCAGTGAAAACCTTATTTGTAACAAAATATTTCATCGGCGTAGCAGGATCCGGACTATCCTGCCCAGACGATAAACCGTGCGCCCACGACCGTCAGGGCAACGTGGTCTGGGCGGCGCGGGATACGGCGCCTGACGTCCACGGTCGGCGTCGAGCGTTTCGTACGGATCGTCGAGCGCCTGCGAAAGCCCACGCTTGAGTGGCCGAAACAGCCAGCGCACATCGCCTTTGCACGCGGCAAACTGCATCATTTCTCCGCGATTGGTTATGCCATCCAGAAGTGGCTGGACGTTGGCAGCATCTCTTCCATAGTCCCCGAACGCCTGACGGCAAGCGAGCGCCTCGCCAGCGCTGGCGCCGATCGCGCTTACAGCCCCTACACTCAAGTCGCTCCATTTCCAGGCGTCCGCTCGCCAGGTCGCATCCAGCACCATGGCATCAACTGGCTCCATGCTTCGCCACGGAGTGTCGAACCAACCGACACTGGTACCGCCCGTGGAGCCATATCGCCGCCGGGCAACTGAGCTGCGGCGCGCGCCTGAGGCCGTGCCAGTGGAAGATGGCGAAAGGGTGCGTCCGTCTGGGCAGTCGCCGTGACTGTGGCCGCATAGAGCGGCAGACGTACGGTTTCGAGCTGTTCCTGAAGCCTGTCGAAAAGGTCCATGGAGCCTCCCGGTTCAGATGTAACTGGGCCTCTTGAAATTTCTGCTCCTTGCGCTATTTTATCCATCGCTCAGGCAGTCGCGATCAAGCGCTGCGTGTTTCGATTTGTTTGTCGGTGGGCTTGCCACGGACAGATGGGCTGGAGCGCGTGGTTCCGTCCGTCTTTCGTGCGTGGCCCCGGTTTTCAAGGAGCCAGTCATGAGCGATCTTTTCTTCAATACCGATCTGGGCGAATTCGACCGCCTGCAGAGGCAGTTCGACAGTCTGATTGCAGGTTTTCCGGCGAGTCTGCGTGCCACGCGCAGCGGGACATTTCCTCCCGTCAACATCGGTAGCACCGACGATAGTGTCGAGATTGTCGCGTTCGCGCCGGGGCTTGACCCGGCAGCAATCGATGTTTCCATCGACAAGGGACTGCTGACGATCAGCGGTGAACGCAAGCTCCCAACACCTGAAGCCGACGGCGAAACGCGCGTCTACGCCAGGGAGCGCTTCATGGGGGCATTCCGGCGTGTGATTGAACTTCCCCAGCACGCCGATCCCGACAAGGTCAGCGCGCGTTACGTCAACGGTTGCCTGACTGTGAGCGTCGGACGTTCAGAGGCCTCGAAGCCGCGCGCCATCACTGTTCAGTAAATGGATCGATGAGTCGACGACCCAGAAAAGGAGCCCATCATGAGTGAAAACACCGAACTGACTTCCCATGATTCGCGCACGGATGTCACGTCCACCGAAAACGCCCGCGCCAGGGCGCAGCTTTCCACGGTATCGCCCGCCGTGGACGTCGTTGAGAACAGTCACGGCATCACGCTCTTCGTGGATCTCCCGGGTGTGCCACGAGAAAAACTCGACATAAGGGTACAAGACGGCCGTATGAGCATAGAGGCCGAGGCAAGCATATCCGCTCCCACAGGACTGCGACTGCACCACGGAGAATTGCGTCATCCGCATTTCTCGCGCGCGTTCACGCTCAGTCCGGACTTCGACGTTTCTCGTATTGACGCGCAACTGCGCGACGGTGTGCTCAGGCTCACAATTCCACGCCGTGAAAGTGCGAAGCCGCGGCGCATTGAGGTGAATGCCGGATAGTCACACGCCTCAAAGTGAAGTCCGCCATGCGGTGCAGGTGACCTGCGCCGCGTGGGCTGCCTCACCGAGGAGCAGATGGACAACGTACGCAGCCAGAACTGGAAAGGGTTCACGATTGAGATACGCACGTTTGCCGTCCCCACTGCACGCTGTCATTCGTTGTTTTGGATAACTAAATAGCTGTGGTGCGCATTCTGCGTGGGAAGACGATCGCTGACTGGCATTTTCCGCGCTACGCCAGCGCTGGGCGTAGCGCGGAAGGGGCGCATCGGAAGACAGTCGAGTACGCGATACGCGCCATCAACGCCGGATGTGGGAACGAGGCAGCGGCTGTGCCGCACTTTATCGTGTGACGGCGTGCACATTAAGACAATATTCACCGGACTGCATTCCGAACGATTTTTCTGCAGAGAGACCGATTTTCGGAGCTCGTTTTACTGGAGAACGCAATGCTCGGCCCACACGAATTTTCAACCCTGATGCTCGTTCGCAATGCGCGAGGCCAGCTCCACATGAACGCTGGCGAACTCGCGCTCCGCCCGAAAGTCAACCGGTCGTGCCGGAAAATAGTGCCGAAGCCGTAAGGTGCGCCAGTCTCACCGGGAAATGTAAGACGTACCCCAACGCGCTGCGCCCCGGTCGCGCACCGCGTCAAAAACGCAAGCTTCCCGGGGCAACAATGGCCTGGCATCGGCGCAACCATGTCTCACTAATACAGGTCGAAAGCCGTCGCGATCGGAGAGTCGCCAACTGGCGACTCTCCGGCCAACTTCATATCTTCGAAGCCCGGCACAAATTTGATCACTTTGCGCAAGGCCCGATTTTGAATCAAGGCAACCTGAAGGAAAGAACATGACCGAGACCGCTGCCATCACCAGCCCTGACGAAGACACACTCTACGAACGTGTCCGGCTGCTGATTTTCAGCGCTCCACTACCGATACGGCGCCGTGAAGCCGACGTTGCAGATATCGGGCGCTTCACAACCGCAGACGCACGCTTGCCGCATCTGCGACTGGCCGAAGCCATGCCGCCTCTGGTCCAGGCGTCCGAGGCCATCGTGCGCGCAATTATCCGCACATACGGCGCTGAGCTTCTGCGTAATGGGAATGCAAACGCCCGTCTGCGCGCGCTCATAACAGTTGGCCCCGTCAGGTTCGCGCAAGCCGCATTGATGCTCGGTCCCGATGCGCCCATCCCCGAACGATGCCGGCCACTAGTCGATGAGTTCAACGGCATTTTTGAACATTTTCCAGAAAGTGGCTACTCGCAGGCGAGGCGGCTACTCTTCGATATTGGCATACCGGTTGAGCGCAACGCCATTCGTACTCTCTGGCAATCAGCCGCCAATGTGCGGGGCAGTGGGCCGAGACAGGCAATGTCTTGATCGGCGTTGCCACATCTGCATTTTTGTAATGCATACGACGACAGCGAGCTACTTGCGCAATTGACGACGGGGGCCTGGCGCGAAGCCAGCGATCCACGCATATGTGCTTCAGTTTCCGCTGCGATCGAACGCCGGGTTCTGGAATGGCATACCAGATGAACACCGGTATCGGCACCGGTGAAGGCAAGGTCGAGCCAGGCGATGCGGGCCAGTAATCGTTGGAAAAGACGGTTCGAATGATTGCGGCCCAATCAACGCGCTTCAGGCAGGCCGCGTCAATTCTTTTACGAGGTACAAATATGTTTCAGCATAGGTCAGTAATCCTCGGCAGGAGCAACAGCTTACCGGTAAAACGGCTATTGGGCATCTATGGCCGGTTGAGGCACTGGTAGCCCACGTGCTCAGCGTGGTCATTTCAGTGGTCGTCATGGTCGCGATGTGGCAGTTGATTCGCGCTGTGGTCGAGCTGCTCGCGATGCACGCAGCGAATCCGCTCGACCACGCGGTATTGCAGACCGTCTTTGGGATGATCGTGACGCGTCTCATAGCAATGGAATTCAAGCATTCGATAATGCGGGTCATACTTCGCCGCAGCCATATTGTTCATGGTCAAGACGGTTCTGATGGTCGCCTTGCTGGCGATCTCCCGGAAGTTCATTATTCTTGACGTAACGGCCGATCCTCGGCGTATCGCCGCGTTGGCCGCTGCACTCGTTGCCCTTGGTTGAACGTATTGGCTTGTGCGGAACAGAGAGGAAACCTGATTTTCAGTCTTATAGCGGAGCCACTCACCCTGTCACCAATGAAATCTCGTCTTTGCTTGCCGCTATCCCGGCGTGCCGTCTTCGATCTCGTAGAGACGGCAACCTCGCGAAACATTCCGGATGCGGTGTTAGCGCAGAGGAGATAGTGGTATGTCCCGGCCGTATCAAGCATCAGGGTGCTGAAACGTCGCACTTGAAATTTTAAACTGCGATCATATGGAGGATTTTGTCGTTGCATTTGCGACGATAAGCTGGCGCATTGCTTCTTTATTCACGCGCGCCGCCCTTGCGGGGCGACACCGATCACTGGCCCTGCGGCGAGGCCTTTGGCCTGTGCTGCGAAAATCAGCGTAATTGCAGCGAGCGGGACCGACCGAATTACCTCGTCGCGCTGGAACGTCGGGTTGCTACCATGCATCGAATTGGCCGTGCCCACCCAGCTGTCATGGGTGGCCTGGTCGAGCAAACCCATGTCGAGCGACGGACGCAGTGCCTGGGGTAGCGAGCGGTGCGGCTCGAGCGTCCCGCACACTATGAACGCGACAGCGGCATCGGCCAGCTTCTGCGAAGTCCCGAAATGCATCCTGATGCTAAACTTCCTGGCCAGCTTGTCCTGCCCCGTACCACCGGTGCGAGTTAGCACGTTGTAGAAGCAGGTACGGTGGTTCTGACTGGCGTAAATTGTTCCTTTGACCTTGCCGGGCAACGCCCCTTTGGGATTCCAAAGGCTCCTGAACCCCGATAGAATCCCGTAGTCAAGATGGGCCACCACTATCCAATATTGGTATCAAGGCGGTGCTGAGAGATCCGCCGTTAAATAAATAGAGCCAACGATGCCCTCAAAAAGAAATACGCGCACAAAAGATCTGGCTGCATATCATTTCATTTATATGGCGGACATCGCTCGGGGCGGATCACATATTGCAAGTACGCTATCTGCGACATCGCAGCAAAGCGCCATCGATGAGGTTATACGGGACTTCTGCGTGCATAATGCCCCCGACAACCTGCACTTGTTCCTGGAGTTAGTAGCTGAGAATCTGGAAAGACGTGGAGCGATGAGGGCTGCCGTCATGGTACGGGAAAAAATCTGATGTAGGTGGGTAGATCGGCTTTAGCATGTCCATGCTTCAGAAAATCCCCCTGCTCCGTTGTTGCGCATTTTCGAATGACTCATTGAGGCAGGAATACAGGCGTGCGTGCGAAGATCAATATCGGGGTTCCATGAAAAAGCACAAAATTCGATACCGGCTACGGTAACATAGCCGCGCGTGGTTGAAAGTGGCAGAAACTGTGCGCAGGTGTTTCCAGACAATGAAAACGGTATATTCGGAATTGGCGCGAGTTCGGTTAGGTCACACGAATGCACGCGTCGCCGTGCTGAAAGTCTTTCTCGATAGACCGACGCAGCACTTGGCCGTCGACCAGGTATTTGGGTACCTGTCTGAACCGTGCAGTCTCTCGACTGTTTATCGTGCGTTGTCGAATCTGCTAGATGTAGGTCTGATCACCGGCACGTCTATCGGGGGAGGGCGAATTGTCTACGAGTTCAATCGCGGTGTAGCTCACTCACATCTGGTGTGCCGGGACTGCGGTCGGGTGTGTGACGTTGATTGGCCGGTGTCGACCGAACAGTACGAAAACTATGCACGAAGCCAAGGCTATAGTTACCTCAATTCCAGTCTCGTAATTTTTGGCCGTTGCCCGAAGTGCTCTGGAGGAGGCCATAGGTAAAACGAAAGGTGAGGCTTGCATCGATAGCAGCCTCACTCGTACGACAGGGCCCTAACCGTGCAGGACGAAGTCCTTTCAAGCCTCAAACCGTGAGCCCGACAACGCGCGAGGAATTCTGGATCCAATCGGCAGCTCAACTCGATAGCAACGTGGCCAATCCCAACGCGTGAGCCTGTCGAATATTATGGCCGGTAACGCCAACGGTCCAGCGCCCAGACATGAGTGATATCGCCAATCTGACCTGATTCCATGCCCCGCATCGAATTCACAGTTAAGACGATTCGCGATACCAGTCCGCTTGAGCGGAGGCCGCCTGTAGTCATGCCGATCCGGTTGCTCCGTCGAACATTAGCTTGAACATGGTCGCTGCGCTGCCGCGACGATCAAGGCTTAGGTTATCCCGGCCGCGTGTCCCTTCACCCGTGGATTGGGAAGTTGAGCCAGAGGAGCATATGCGCGTGGTCGGCGGGTACGAAGGGGCTGCTGCGGGAATCAAGCACGCAGCGATTATCGCACTGTGCACACGCGAAGATAATGCACAGGGAATCGCACAGCAGCTTAAAACAACAGCACGAACTACGTTCTGATATGACTTCAGAGCAGAGGACGCAAAGAACGCGCATTTCGAGTACGTGCATGAACTGCCGATGTAATCGCTAAAAAGTACAGTTGAGAAATTGGGTTTCTATGAAGTCCTTGAGCTCTCACTTTTTAATTACAAAAAATCAACAGCTACCGTACTTAGCAAGGTGAGCGTAACGAAGCGGAAACTCGTACGATAAAAAACGGACAGTTTCGTGATAGCATCAATTCCTGTTCATGCCGGCTAAGTAAGTAACACTTACCCGGTATGGACATGACAAATTTTCGGGGATTGGCATGGCAACCTATAGGGAATTACTCGAGCAGCGGGGGAAACTCGATGCGGAAATCGCACGACTTCAAGCTGAAGAACGGGATGCAGTGATTCTGGAGATTCGACAAAAAATCCAAGAGTATGAAATTGACATCAACGAAATAGGCGATAAACCGCAACGCGGTCGTTTCATTGGTTCAAACGCCAAAAAATCGCCTAACATTTATCGCGATCCAAAAACCGGAAAAGAATGGAAGGGTAGAGGGAAGCCGCCGAATTGGATTAAATTCGCGGATAATCGCGAGAAATACCGCGTAAAATGAATTTTTCCTTCCAGGAATTGCTCATTTTCACTTTATTTTTCGGACTTGTCGCAGCCATTTTTGCGCAAATTAATTCTCAGTTGCCGCCAATTTGGCGTGTTATTTTTGGTGCAATAGCCTTAACTCTAATTGGTGCTGTAGTGATTATTTCGTACGACACACTGCCAACTTTTTAAAGAAAGCGGAAAACATCCGCTTTCTTTTATGTCTTCAATTATTTCGTGAATGCATCAAGCCAATTCACGAGCATTTGCCTGTCGGGCAACGAAACAAGCTTTAATATCCTGGCCATCTCATTTGCCTGATCAACGGGCAGCATTGACGATTCTTCAAGTAAATCCTTCGTAGCACAGCCGAATCATTCCGCAAGTTCTGCAAGTCTCACGATCGTTGAAATCGCTGTTCCTCATTCAACGCGCGCAGCTGCTTCCCGGTGCAGGCCCAACTTTTCTGCGATCTACCCTTGCGTAAACCCCGCTTCCAATCGTTTCTTGCGACTGTTCGACCTACAGCCGCAGCAGCTAGCGCTTGCTCTGCCGACTTGTCCATAGCTTTCCTCTACACTACTTATATGGTCACAGCGCAACGTGTTGACATGCAGTCTATTTAAGGTTGTAACACTACTTTTAACGTAGCAAACACAACGGATCGACTTTGACGGTTGTACAACCAGAAACAGAACTGTTCATCTTGGGGAAACAAGTCGTGAAGAACGTACAGCTAACTCGTTACGCGGTTGCAGTCCTTAAGCGCTTTGTGGTTGTCGCGGTGGATGAAGTGACAGCAGTAATTCGACCGGAACGTAAGGGGTACTTGCCCGACAACGCTGCGTGAGAAGGCCTCTTCGGAGGGCTAGAACGAGCTGTCCAATCGACGAAACTGGCAATCCACGACGATCGATCAGTTCATCGATGCGCTAGATACTTGCGTCCGGTGGTATAACGAAAAGCGGATCAAGATCTCCCTAGGCGCGATTAGTCCAGTCGAGTGCCGGAAAATTCTCGGTTTGCTTGCTTAAACAGTCCCAGATTTTATCCGCACCCCGAAGCCATTCAACCGGCTGGTCCGGCAGGTACGTTCCAGCGCCTTCGGCAGAACGTTACAGCGAAGCGGGTGGCAACTCAAAACCGCTTACTTCGCCGATGTTTCCCCGGAGCCAAGTTCGGCACCCCTAACCGGATCGAGATCCGTGCGTGAGGCAGTTCTGGCCGCCATGGCTTTCAGCGTTTCGACGTCCTCTGCGCTTACCTTGACCTGTGCAATGCCGTCACGGCCATCCACGGCAGGTTGTGGCGACCCGTCGAATTGCCACTCAGGGCCTTCGTTCCACGGGCCCCCGCTGGTCTTCGCCTTGTGAAAGGTCATAGTACACATTGGCAAATTTGCCCACGCCGGGCAGTTTGCCCTGTGGAAAATTCGGCTGGATCGCACGCAGCGCCTTCTCAAACGACTTCTGATGGGCAATCTCCTGTGTCATAAGAAAACTGAGTGAGCCGATCGGTCGCTGCAGCGCGCTCCCGCGCACGCGTGAGTCGGTAGCTGGCCACTTGCAGACACTCACGCCCGCGCTGTTCGGGACGTGCGACCGTCCTTAAGAATACCGAAGCGGTGTCATAGGCCACATAAATGCGGCGGCCCGTAGAAGCCCTTAGAAGTCACACGACGTCGGAGCGCGAGGTGCAAACAATACCCACCCTAAATGGCGAACCTGGAGATTGATGTCCGACTTCAAGACGGTCGCCCGTTTCCGTCACGACAATGGCAGCGCCGTTAAAGCACAAAACTGAGGCGCTCAAAGTGTTCGAAAACCCACCGAGTCTATCTGTCAAGTCTTCCTACAATCTAACGCGGCGAGCGACAGCCCGGTCGAGGGGCTGCAATGGGCGTTCGAGCCACGCACTGGGCGAAGCTGAGTGCTGCAAGTACTAAGTAGTGACGTTGGGCACTGTCTCGTGATTGAACGGTGTATCGGGCAAAGGGGCATATGGACATGCGAACCACGTCGGACAAGTACTCGACATTGGACGGTCTGACCCTGCCTCATTTCCACGTACAGCAGATCATGCAGCGACCAACGCGGCCTCGAAGTCGACGGGAGTCAGAAACCCTATCGAGGTGTGCAGGCGCTCTCGATTGTAATAGCCCTCGATCCAGTC
>NZ_JAAGPN010000194.1:0-15309 GCF_017104805.1 Paraburkholderia sp. Ac-20347
CGCGGCGCGCGTGGTGATGGTCGAGCGCAGCGCGCGCGCCGCCGCGCAACTGCGCGCGAATCAGGAGCGCCTTGGCGCCCGCATGATCGAAATCGCGGAAGCCGACGCGCTGCGCCTCGCCGCGAATCTGCCGCCGGGCTCGTTCGACGTCGTGTTCCTCGATCCGCCGTTCGGCGACGCCGCGCTGCTCGCGCGTGCGCTTGAACTCGCCGCGCCGCTCGTCGCGCCCGACGGCTGGCTCTATGTCGAATCCGGCGAAGCCATCGATCCGGGCGCGCAGCCTGCGCTGGCGGGCTGGAGCGTCGCGCGCGAGGGCAAGGCGGGGGCCGTCCGCTATCATTTGCTGCAGCGCGAAAATGAGGAATAATGCGCGTTCGATAAGGTTCGATAAAAAACGGGCGGACGGTTTTCGTGCCGAGCACGCCCGAGCGCACACTGTTTTGGCCGATGTTCTGACCAAAGTTTTCACAACGGTTTGCGCCCCATTTCTGTTGAGAGGAGAAGCCTCATGGTAGTCGCCGTGTACCCCGGTACGTTCGATCCGCTCACGCGTGGTCACGAAGATCTCGTGCGGCGCGCGTCGAGCATTTTCGACACGCTGGTGGTCGGTGTCGCCGACAGCCGCAACAAGAAGCCGTTCTTCACGCTCGACGAGCGGCTCGAGATTGCGCACGAGGTGCTCGGCCACTATCCCAACGTGCAGGTCATGAGCTTCAAGGGGCTGCTGAAGGACTTCGTGCGCAGCAACAACGCGCGCGTGATCGTGCGCGGCCTGCGCGCGGTCTCGGACTTCGAATACGAGTTTCAGATGGCGGGCATGAACCGCTACCTGTTGCCCGACGTCGAGACCATGTTCATGACGCCGTCGGATCAGTATCAGTTCATTTCGGGCACGATCGTGCGCGAAATCGCCCAGTTGGGCGGCGATGTGAGCAAGTTCGTGTTCCCGTCGGTCGAAAAGCGCCTCCAGGACAAGGTGGCGTCGCTGGGCGGCGCACCCGCGAAGGCCTGAGCCTCGCGAGGGTCGGCAGGCGCGGGGCCGCGGCGCTATAATGTCTTGTTTTTTAAGGGAAACGCGAGAGAAGTATGGCCCTGATGATTACCGACGAGTGCATCAATTGAAAATTGGGGTCATATCATTGGTTTGACCTTGGGCTGAGGCTTTCCAGCTTTTCCAATTGTCCGAAATCATGTTTTTGCAACTCAACTGCAACTCAGAGGCAAAAACATGGCGACATTCAGTCAGCGCAGCGGACGCTGGCAAGTCAAAGTTAATCGCAAGGGATTTCCTACGCAGTACAAATCATTTGCGACGAAGGCAGAAGGGCAAGTCTGGGCACGTTCCGTCGAAACGTCGATGGACGACGGAACGTGGGTTGATCCGGCAGGTACGACCGACATAACCTTCGGCAAACTGCTGGAGCGTTACAAGGAATCGATCACGCCGACCAAGCGTAGCAGGCGCAGCGAAGAATATCGGATCGGCAAAATGCTGCGCCACAAGATCGCCGAGTACAGCATGCGCAATCTGACGGCTAGTCTGCTGGCTGATTACCGTGATCAACGTCTCAAGGTGGCTACCAACTCGTGCGTCTGCCGCGAACTCGCGACGATGAGCGCCGTGATTACGCATGCGCAACGTGAATGGGGACTCTCAGTAAGCAATCCGACGAAGCTTGTGAAAAAGCCCCGATTGCCGCCTGGGCGGAATCGCATATTGAAGCCTGCCGAGCTTGATCGCCTCCTGCATGAACTGCATGCGGAGCGCCATGAATTACGGAGCAGGTGGCTGCTCCCGCTCGTGAAGCTTGCGCTGGAGACAGCGATGCGGCAGGGCGAGTTGCTGTCTCTGGAATGGAGGCACGTCGATTTCGATCAGCGCACGGCCTATCTGCCGATGACGAAAAATGGTAGGGATCGGTATGTTCCATTGAGCAGTGCCGCGATTGCGATTCTGGATGAGTTGGAGCGCATCGACGAGCGCGTTATTCCGATCAGCCAGAACGTTGTCTTATGTGCGTGGCCGCGAGCGTGCAAGCGTGCCGGAATCGAGAACTTTCACTTTCACGATTTACGGCACATGGCAACGACGAGTCTTGCTAAAAAGCTGCCCAACGTGATCGAGCTTGCATCCGTGACCGGACATTCCAACGCTCAGATGCTGAGTCGGTACTACCACACGTCGGCGAGCGAACTGGCGAAGAAGCTCGGATAAGCCCTGATAACTTGTGTATACCGTACACAAGAGAAATCTCGAAAAACGCAGTTCTCTGATGACGAAGCCCTGTTCGATTACGTGCGAACAGGGCTTGTTTTGCTTGCAAACGTCGGTTCGACCGACAATTGGCCGGACGCTGGTCAGATCGGCTTTGCGTTGAGGTCGGATAGCTGCTTTTGCAGTTTCTGGATTCGGTGTGTCAAGTCGGCACGTTTCGCTGCTGCGGTCTCACGCTTGGCGGCTTGCTGCTGCGCTTTGATGCGCTGTTGTTCAAGGTCCGCTACTTCGTGCAGACTGGCGTAGGTCAGGATTTCGTGGTATCTCATTGCGGTTCTCTCCATCGTTGCATGCGGGTATTTATGCATACAGAGCGACCGAGATCGGACATGACGGACAGTCGCTGCCCTCAAAGCTTCGTGAGACACAACAGCTAGTAGTATCCGCGTATCCTGAGGCGAAGCAATATCGAGTGATGCTCTCGCCGGGGAAGAGCTCGTGACGCACGTGGGTATATCATTGTTCGTCGGAATGTGGGAAAAGCACTGTCTTAAGCGTCTTGGCTGCTCGACGAAGTTCACGGGGGGGCCATAGTTTACGCCGCCGTCGCTCGGCATGACTCACCTGTCACGCATATCAACCTATGCGCTGACTCAATCAATGAAATCTCTCGACGACGAAGCCCGTGCGGAACTGCTCTGCTTTCTTGTAGTAGGGCAACTTTTTGCGTTCGCGCGCGAAGGAACATGGCTACGTACCGACCATCTGATTGAGTCTTCAATGATGTGGCTCAGTTCTAACGGTGCCACCTGCGACTGGATGGAGCGCGCAAGGCTTGTCGAAATTTCTCGGTGTATCGCTCGGCAGGAAAGCGCCCATTCCTTTCCCCGAGGCGATGCGGACTTGCATCGCCTATTCAATCTCAAGGCAGGCTGGTTTCTGGATTACCGCTCACCAATAGTGCAGCGAATTCACACAATCTGTGCCAGACACGTCGAGAAACGCAGAGACTGAGGGCTGTCGTACCAAGGAAAAGACGGCCGTCCTTGGGGGTGACGGCCGTTTCAACGCGGTTCGCGTCGCCGCTGGCTACGGCGAAGGTTGCTCGACAGTCTCGGCAACCATTAATGACGTTAGCACGCATTTCAGCATTCGTCGATGTTGTGGAATATGTGTATCTCGCGCGCATCTTGCGCTGGGAAAAATCAGGACGGGAAACCAGACGAAAATCCGCGTTGCGTTCTGAGCTCGCGCGACCGGGTTGCAATCGATCCGACGCTAATCCTGTAGCAATCTCCTTCAGTCGCGGCTGTGGCATCTCACATGCAGAAAGCTTTTATCAATCGCAGGGTTAACAAAAAGGCACCGTTGCGGAATCTGGACTGGCTGACCTCAAGGCGCAAACTAGCCGACGCCAATACGCCAGATACATCGGATAACCAACTAGAAGACAAATAGCCAGCCCTCTTCCAATTCATGTTTTCCAACGTCCAGATTCACACATCGAAGAAAACGATCAAGGCACGTGGCTAAAATATCGCACCGCAAAAGATGATGATGTAACACCTTACCAGAGGTGCGCAGTGCCATCACCCGACAAATGAGGCAGGCAGATGAACGGAAGGCGTAAATGCGTGGCGTGCGGTTGTACCTTCGAACCGCGTAACCAGAATCCCACCCAGCAATATTGCTCGAATGCAGCCTGTCAGCGAGTACGAAAGTCGGCTTGGCAGCGTCAAAAGATGAGGTCGGATCCTGATTACCGAGAAAATCAGTATCGAGCGCAGACTCACTGGCGTCAGTCTAATCCAGAATACTGGCGTGATTACCGTCGCACGCATTCAGTATATACGGATCGTAACCGTGATCTACAGCGTCTTCGAAACCACGCACAAAGAAAAATTGCAAAAATGGACGTGTCAGATGCCAGATTCAGACCTACAAGCGGCATTTATATTCTCGCATGCATGGAGAAAAACAATAAGGAAAAAATGGACGTGTGGATTGTTCAGTTGACTGTGCTCGCAGGCACTTCGTCATCCAAAGCGAAATTGCAAACATAGGACATGTGAGTGGCGCCTTTGGTCACTGCTATTGTTTAGTCTGAGAAATCCCGTTGTGGAGTAGCAATAACTCACTCGAGATTCAGGGCAGCCAGCGGAGATAAACCCAACAAACAGTATCCAGGTATCTTGGCTTACATACTGCTTCGGAGAGGGTCCTATGTCGGTTGAAATCGCTCCTCAACTGGTCGAGCCTAGCGAAGATGATGTCCGAGCGGTGGAATACGTGCGGATGTCGACGGAGCATCAGCAATACTCGACTAGCAACCAGCAGGACAAAATTCGCGAATACGCGGCGAAGCATGGGTTACGAATTGTGCAAACCTACGCCGATGAGGGAAAAAGTGGTTTACGCATCGACGGTCGGGCAGCACTCCAGCGTTTGATACACGATGTCGAGCACGGTAGTGCTGATTTTCAGGTCATTTTGGTATATGACGTGAGTCGATGGGGACGATTTCAGGATGCGGACGAAAGTGCATATTACGAGTATGTGTGCCGACGTGCTGGAATCCAGGTTGTTTATTGCGCGGAGCAGTTTGAGAACGACGGGTCGCCCGTGTCGACCATCGTAAAAGGTGTGAAGCGCGCTATGGCTGGCGAATACAGTCGTGAACTTTCGGCAAAGGTGTTTGCAGGTCAATGCCGTCTGATCGAATTAGGGTATCGCCAGGGCGGTCCCGCAGGCTATGGGTTGCGGCGAATTCTTGTCGGCCTTGACGGGCTGATGAAGGCGGAACTTGCACGTGGAGAGCATAAAAGTCTCCAGACTGATCGTGTCGTCTTGATTCCGGGACCTGAGGACGAGATCCGTATGGTGAACCTGATCTACAGATGGTTTGTTGACGAGTCACTTAATGAGCAGGAGATTGCAAGTCGCTTGAACGCGATGAATATCAAAACTGACCTGAACCGCGAATGGAGCCGATGTACGATCCACGAGGTTCTTACTAATGAAAAATACATTGGAAACAACGTCTACAACCGCACCTCATTCAAACTCAAAGTCCGGCGGGTCACAAACCCCACCGAGATGTGGATCCGTAAGGATGGTGCATTTCCGCCCGTAGTTGAACGTGAAGTGTTTTATACCGCACAAGGCATTCTCCGGGCTCGCGCTCGCCGATACACGGATCACGACCTGATTGAACGCCTGCGTGCCTTGTACAGAGCAAAAGGCTTCTTGTCGGGATTTGTCATTGACGAGGCAGATGGCATGCCTTCATCGTCTGTGTACGCGTATCGGTTTGGAAGCCTGATCCGCGCCTACCAGGCTGTTGGCTTTACGCCGGATAGAGACTACCAGTATCTTGAGATAAATCGCTTTCTCAGACGACTTCATCCCGAAATCGTTCAGGAAACTGAATCGAAAATAAGCGAAGTTGGTGGAGAAGTCTCCCGCGACCTAGCCACTGACATGCTGCGCGTCAATGAGGAGTTTTCTGTATCGCTCGTTCTCTCCCGGTGCCAGGTAACCGCTAGCGGACAGAACAGATGGAAGGTTCGCTTTGATCAGAGCCTTCTCCCCGACATTACAGTTGCGGTTCGCTTGAACGAGAAAAATGATGCGCCGCTGGACTACTACCTGCTTCCACGTCTTGATTTTTCTCATCCTGGAATTCGTCTCGGCGACTGTAATCCGGTTGAATTTGAAAGCTACAGATTCGAGACACTTGAATATCTGTACACCATGGCAGAGCGCGCTCGTCTTCGGAGGGCTGCATGAGTACACCAAATGGTATCGGTGAAATCAGGATGATCCGGTTGGATCAGATCGACATCCTGAATCCTCGGGAGCGCGGCAGCCGTGTTGGAGTTGACCCTGTAACCCCGGACACAGCTTCACACTAAGGTTGCTGAATCCATCGAGCGCCGAAACTCGCGAGGCGAGCGGTATTGCAGCGCGCTATGGGGATGCTTCTCGTTGTAATGCTCGAACGCGATGGCCAGATTGCGTGCAGCAGTCGCCGCGTCCGGCTTCGGCATGAAGGCGACGTAATCGCGCTTCATCGTCTTTACGAAGCTCTCGGCCATACCGTTACTTTGCGGGCTGCAAACCGGAGTGGTCAATGGCTTCAGCCCGATGTCTCTCGCAAATCGGCGCGTGTCGTCGGCCGTATAGCCTGAGCCGTTGTCGCTCAACCACTCGATTTCGGATGGTGTATGCAACGCATTGCCGAAGCGATTTTCCACCGCAGCCAGCATCACGTCGCGCACGATGTCGCCGCTGTGACCTGCCGTCGTGGCCGCCCAGCTCATCGCCTCGCGGTCGCAGCAGTCCAGCGCGAACGTCACACGCAGCGGCTCGCCGTTGTCACAGCGAAACTCGAATCCATCGGAACACCATCGCTGATTGCTGCGTCCTACGGCCACCTTGCCGTCGTGCCGCCGTTGCGGCCGAGGCGGAACCGGTCGGCGCTGCATCAGCAGCCCATGCGTGCGCATGACGCGATAGACGCGCTTTGCATTGAGCGGCACCAGCCCAAGCGCGACGCGTTCGTTGCGCAACGTGCCCCAAACCCGGCGATAGCCATAGCTGGGCAAATTGTCGACGACGCGGCGGATTTCCTCGACCACGCTCGCATCGTCGGTCTGCTTCGATTGACGGCCATCCCGCCATGTAGCCGGACGAGACAGTCGTGCCGATACGTTCGAGCGCGACACGCCGAGAACTTCGCAGACCAGTTTCACTGGTCGTCCTCCGGCAGCAAGGGCGAGTGCGCTATCCATTTTTTTGCGCGGCCATACTCGACTGCTTCGCGGAGAATCTCGTTCTCCATCGTCTTTTTGCCGAGCATCCGTTGCAGTTCGCGAATCTGCTTGAGCGCATCAGCCAATTCCGATGCCGCGACGACTTCTTCGCCAGCCTTGACCGCTGACAGGCTCCCGTCCTGGTACAGCTTGCGCCAGTGGAACAGTTGGTTCGGGTTCACGCCATGATGGCGCGCGACCATCGAAACCGATTTCCCCGGCTCGAAGCTCTCTCGCACCATCGCCAGTTTTTGTTCCGCCGTCCAGCGCCGCCGACGCTCCGGGCCCGTCAACACATCCATCACTTCCTGCCTGGTGTTAGTCAAAAACACAGTCCTATGCCTACCCGTTAGTTTAAGCGGGAGACTGTGTCCGGAAATTCAGGGGGCCGCTCCACGTGTCTTCGAGGGGATCGTCAAGAACATAAAGTCTATCGGCCTCAAAAAACCTATCTGCGTAACACCCAGACCGCAGCCCGATGGAGAGGCCAAGTTCCTGCTTATCTGTGGCGAAGGCCGCCTCAAAGCCTATCAGGCGCTGGGTGAGCAAGAGATACCAGCCCTCGTTGTCGAGGTCACCGACGAGGACGCGTTCATCATGAGCCTCGCAGAAAATATTGCTCGTCGGCAACACCACCCGTTGGAGTTACTCTCCGGCATTCGGCAGTTGATGGAAAAGGGCTACACAATGAGGGCGATTTCCGAAAAAACGGGCTTGAACTACTACTACACCCAGTCAATTTGCAATCTGTTGCGATTAGGTGAGGAGCGGTTACTGATCGCGGTCGAGACGGGAGCTATTCCTATCAATGTCGCTGTGACCATTGCAGGGGCAGGCGACGATGATAAGGCTGTGCAGGCCGCCCTTCAGGGAGCGTACGAATCAGGCGCGCTTCGAGGCCGTCAACTGGCGTTGGCGAGGCGCGTAATCGAAAAGCGGCAACGTCATGGCAGGACGGCGGGCCGGACGAGTACAACAAAACATAGCGGGGTTTCAACGACGACATTGGTGCGCACTTACCAGGACGAGGTTAAGCGACAGACCGCGCTCGTGCGTAAAGCGGAGTTTTCCCAGCAGAAGTTACTTTTGGTAGTTGAAGCCTTGCGGCAACTGTTGAGCGACGAAAATTTCGTAAATTTACTTCGCGCCGAGTCTCTAACGAGCATGCCAAAATATCTTGCGGAGCGGGTGTGGTCGAATGGGAGCCACGTATGACGGCGGTGACACTTGGGTTCGTGCCAGAACCTGTGGTTGTGCCATTGGACGACATTCTTCCGACGCGCAGATTCGCGGCAAGCGTTTCACAGACGAGAAAATTCAGGCAGATAACATCGTCGATCTCCGAAGTCGGGCTTATTGAGCCCCTGTCAATCACTGCCTGCGATCCGGCCACCCGAAAATACCCGTTGCTTGACGGACACCTCAGACTGCTCGCGCTGCGTGAACTAGGGAGGGTTGATGCTCCCTGTCTGGTCGCAACGGATGACGAAGCATATACCTACAACAATCAATTGAACCGACTCGCTACGGTGCAGGAGCATTACATGATTCGACGGGCGATTGAAAGGGGTGTGCCTGCGCCGCGTCTTGCTAAAGCGCTCGGAATGGAAGCGAAGCATCTTGTCGCACGCGTGACGTTACTCGACGGAGTTTGTCAGGAGGCAATCAACATGTTGAAAGATCAACGATTCTCTCTGGCTCTCACGAAAGCACTGAGAAAGATGAAGTCCACCCGTCAGGTGGAGTGTGTGGAGCTAATGCTTGCTGCGAATTGCGTTACCGCTTCATATGCAAACGCTTTACTCGTGGCTACATCGGCAAACGAACTTGTGGAAGGAAAGAAGCCTTCGAGAGTAAAGGGTATGACGCAGGAACAGATCGCCAGAATGGAGAAGGAGATGTCAAATCTGCAGGGTCAGTACAAACTTGCTGAGCAGACATATGGGCAAGATGTACTGAATCTGGTTTTGGCGCGAGGATATCTGGGAAAACTTTTAGCAAATGACGCAGTTCTGGATTACCTGACCGGGCACTATCCGGATCTTCTTCGGGAGATCGAAGCTATCGTCGAAATAGTTTCGCTTGAACAGTCGTAAAATTTTTCTAAAAAATCACATTTATTTTATACGACGCTTATGGAGCGACCAGATACGGACATTGATTTCATCTCATGTTAATCAGAAAAAATAATAATAAATTTATTCATCTGAAAGTGCCTCGTAACCGTACATGGAATCATGTATCGTTCTTGTGATTGTGTACATCCTCTTCGCGTACGTAGTAAGACCTGTTCTGATTTCGCTTGAGACGTCTCATCAAGTGCTTAAGAGGCGTACATGAATGATCCGGGTTGCGTCTTTGCGCTGCTTGGACGATTATTAGAAAAGGCGAAAGACGGATGGGGATGATCTTGGTAAACAATAACCCAGTTTGCTGTCCACCGTGGTCGGATCGGCGCGCGCATGCCGCACAGATGCTTGCATCTGGAATCAGTATCAAGCAGGTTTCGCTGGAACTTGGGTTGAGCCCAGCTACTGCGCGACGCTATCAGGCTGCATTTATAAGTGGCGGCGTCGGGGCGCTCCTTGCACTTGGAGATGTTGGACGTCGTTGCCAGCTGCCCCCCGAGGCCTTGGTAATAATTTCCAATGCGGTAAAAGAAGCACCTAAATCTCAGGGGCTGGTCGGAGATCACTGGACGAATGAGTTAATCCGTTACTTCATTGAGCGGGAGTTTTGCATTCGTTATTCTTCGTCTCATGTCGATCGTTTGATTCGTGATTATGGTTTTCGGCAGTGTTTTTTATGGATGATCCGTCGAAATCTGCGGAAAAGAACTAATCAGACATAAGTCCGATGAAGCACATAAATTCGTTTGCGCTACTCAAAGTGACTAATTGAGCCACCTTAGTCTGCTGCCCGATATGCGAAACAGAGCCGTCGCGCAATTGCCTGATCAACGGCAAGATAAGCGACGGCTTATGGCCGGCAGGTGCCGTCTATGCACGGCTTCATGCCGAGGAGTAGCACCATTGCGACGCACCGTCCTGCCGCTCGATGGCAGGTCCGAAGTTCGGACCTGCCCATACGTCACTTCTTACCAACGAACCCACTCCGCATCTGACCACTGGCGGCCTCGATCTGAGCATCGAGTTCACCAGCAGCAACTGCCGCCTTGAGCGTGTCGAGCGTCGGAATCAGATCATCCAGAATGCCGATTTCGATGCCCGTCTTGCCCTTCGCTAGCTCCAGCGTTTTTGCGCCGTACTTCACGTGCATGTGGACGCGGCCGTTCTCAGCAGTCCACCACCAAGCACGGACGCGCTTCTGTACCTCCACGTTGCGGCGTTCGCCGGATTCGGCATCCTTCACTGAACGGAATTTCGTCGGTGTAAACGACGTTCCGGCCTGTTGAGCCTTCGCCAGTTCCGTTTGCTCCCAGATTTGCGCGATCAGCCGGTTACGACGCTGTACGATCTGCGGCAGTGCACCGGGCCGTTTCGCGGCGACGATCTTCAGATTTGCGATTGCGCTCATGTATTCCTCCTATGTCGTTTCGATACAAAGGAGGATGTATTCAGCCACTGGTGAAATCAACAGAAATTCCGAGTTATATAGGCTGCTTTGCATTGGCTGTAATAAATACAGCTATGACAAACGAACAAAAACAAGTTCAGGCAGAAACACGTAATTGGATGACCCGGCTCGCACCGAATTTTACCCACGCGGTAACGCTCACGATGAAGCAGTCACGTACGGTCATGACCGACAAAGGGCAGACGATTCATCGTCTGACGGAAATCGAGGCCAGTGCCAACTTTGCGCACTTCATGAAGCGTCTGAACGCGATCGTGTACGGACATGCGGCGAAGCGATACGGGAAAACCGTTCATGTAGTGCCGGTTATCGAAGGCATTGCAACTGACAAGGGGCTTCACTACCACTGCATGATGGGTAACTTTCGTGAGGGTGCCGACGACGCCTTGATCACGGCTGCAATACGCACAGCTTGGCTGCAAACCGGATTTGGCAATGTCCAGATTGACGTGCAACCGATGTACGGCGACGGCTGGATCGACTACATCACGAAGGAAGTCGGAAAGGGTGACTCCGACAACGTGGACTACGACAACGTCCATCCACGTAAGCAATAAAGCAGCTTATTTGCTCTGTTGCCTAGCTGTGTCGTTGGCCTAAGTGCCCTTCGCAGCTTTCATTGCGAAGAGTCTCTGCATACGAAACTCTTTAATGATTTACTACGGTTATAGATTCCGATGAATAACTCCTCCGATAGATCCCATGAAGAACGACACGAAGAAGTTACAGACATCTGCATGTGAGCAATACGACGAACAAGGAACGGATAGAACATGCGATAGGAAATAGCCAGGTACATATCACATCCGTTCCTCTCTTCCTTTACCTCTACTTCCACTTCGACGGCATTACTTGCAAGAACGTTGTCCGGGCAATCGACAATTTCAGCGGTAGCGCTACGTCACTTGTTGGTTTAACCACCACCCATATCAACAGCAGGTCGAAATCAAAGGTTTTTGCTAAAACCTTTTGTTATTGCGTAAGCGCTTGTTTCCTCTGACATCTGCGCGATGTCATTCCTTTGTTGATCCGTATAACTAAAGAATACATCCTCTGGACATGGATTTTGTTTGTTCGGGGGCGAAATGAAGCAGGCCAAGACATTTACGGAAAAGGAACTCAAGCAGGTACTGACCTATGTGTCGCTGCGGCGACATGCGTTGCGTAATCGAGCGATGGTGCTGCTGACGCACTGGGCTGGCATGCGTGTCGGCGAAGTCGCTGCATTGCTTGTGGGCGATGTGCTTGATACAGATGGTTCGATCAAGTCAGAAATTCGACTTGCGCCAGAGCAGACCAAGGGCCGGCACGCGCGCACGGTTTTCCTCGGGCAGAAATTGCGGCGCGAGTTGGCCGCGTATGTTGCGAGCTTGAAGAACCCGAAGCTTGACGGCCCGTTGTTTTATACGCAGAAGCGGGCGGGGTTCACGGCCAACACGCTCTGTCAGTATTTCCACTGGCTCTATAAGGAAGCGGGTATCCACGGCGCGAGCAGCCATTCCGGCCGACGTTCGTTCATAACGAATCTCGCGAGCAAAGGCGTCGGCGTCCGCGTGTTGATGTCGCTCGCAGGTCATCGAGACATTTCGACTACGCAGCGATATATCGACGTCAATGACGACATGCAGCGAAAGGCCGTGGATCTAGTCTGATGAGCCGTGCGAATCCTGCTCAGATAGAAGCACGTCGCCGGTTTGCGCTCGCGTTTAGGCGCGAGAACAGGCCCGACCTGACGCACGTACTCGGCACCGGATGGTCGCTCGGACAGGACATGCATCGGCTGACCGATCGGCAGTATTTCGAGAAAGCAGTCCAGCTATTCAATCGGCGTATCGGCATTGCCCGGTTTGCGCCGTCGGACAAGGCGGACCTGTTCCGAGTAGCCGGCATCTAATCAGCGAAGGAGAAAAACACATGGCAATCTGTCCCGGTCGTATCCCCAATCAAGCAGGTCAACACAGTGGGACCGTCTACCGTTGTACCAAGTGCGGAGCGGTCGGGTGCCGAGATCATCGCTGCACGAATCACAACTGGAGCCATAGTGACGGATGCCTGCGTTGCGGAAGTCACGGCACGATGAAGTCAGTGCGGTAAAAAGGGATGTAAGCAGCTGTCTCGGACTCAGCTTGTAGCATCCGGCCGACTTCGACCCAGATCTGTCGTTCCCATCTTTCGGAAGCGGCCGTTCAACACTTCATGAGAATTTCATGATACAGAGTACACCTCACGGAGTTTCAGCGGTTACTGTCTATCAGTGTCGGAGGCAACAAATAGTGTGCCGTATTTTTCGTCCATCTAAGCGCGGAGAAGCCCGCTAATAGACGATGACCGATCCAGCGAGGATCAACTGTCGGTTCGAGTCTGGGCTGATTGACTAAAAGCAGTAACCCCATGAATCCGACCCAATCGGCAATAGACAAGAGGTCTTCGCCGTAACCGTGAAAAGAACGTCCGCTCGAGTACCAAGCAATTCGCTGAAAAAAATTGTCGCCTAGAAAATTGCGAAGCTTAGCCAAGTGCGCTTTGGACGAGGTTGACATATCCACCATAACGATGTGTCGAATTTCGCCATTGTCCAGTTGCACATTAGAATGAAAGGCGAGCTCATGCTTCAACGGAACGTTGGCAATCATCGCTGCGACTTCATCTACATCGAGAAATGTCTTCCGTGAAACATTCCAAACCATTCGATTGTCCTCGACGGTTTGGGGGCGATAGCTGTAGTAGCTGAAACAAAGCGAAACTATGTCAGGTCGATGCTGGACAATCGACCTGACGTGCCAATAAGGATGTGATTTGTGAATCATTAATTAAAGCCGCATGCCTGAAAGAGTTCTGTAAGTTGTCATCGCAAAGTCGTCCGTCATGCCTGAGACAAAGTCGACGACGAGATGAGCTCTCGCATTCCATTCCAAGAATCTAGCTTTATCGTTAGCCGAAAGATTGCCGACGTATTGTTTGTAAACCTTGATATATCGGTCGGGGAAAAGGCTAAGTAATTTAGACTCAATTAAGATGGAATTTCCTGCGGAATCTTTCCGTTCGTTTTTTAACGCAGCAGAAAAGGCGTCGCGTGATAAAGATAACAGCGGGCCATAGTGATCAAGCAGGCCTCTTATTGCTGTAAAACCGGCCAACTCAGTTCTCTGGATCGATTCGTGGCAATATACATGCTCACGGCAATACTCTTTAAGCGTCTCAAGGATAGCGCCAGCAGCAGACGAGTGCGGCAATAGCGAATCCAATGTGCCAGCGTACACGTCTTCCTGGAACTCAACGTAGCGATCGGCTACATATTTAACTATGGCCCGATTCAACGTAGTTCGAAAACTCGTATAGGTAAACTCTTTGCCCTTTGCATCGCACCTAGAAATCAATGCCGCAAGCGCTTCTTTTATTTCCGAATGGGCGGTGTCTTTTTCGGAAATTTTGCACAGATCGAATTTCTTTCTGATTTCTTCCAGGGCAGCGGATTCGCTTACAACGCCTTTCTCGATTGAGTCTTCGAGGTCGCTGATACAGTAAGCGATGTCGTCTGCAGCCTCCATGACATATGCGAGCGGAAACCGTTGCGGCTTGGTGTAGCCGAACTCGCTCCAAATCGACTGGACGACCGAGTCCTCTGTTGTGAAATATCCAGCTTTCTTCGTAAAATTGCCAGAGGCCTCATCGCCCGCACGCCGGATATATTTAAGGAACGATGCTAGCGTTGTCTTAGTTAAATTAAGCCCGAATTCGTCAGTGTTCCATTGCAGGCGCGTGACTATACGTAACCCCTGCGGATTACCATCGAATTCAGTGAAATCAGAAAGAGCCCGCTTCAGTCGTTCGTCACCCGAGCCCAACTCGTTGGGGGATCGCTCAACAGACTTTTTGAGACTTGCTTGGCCGTTTTCCGAAAACCACTTTTGAATTGCGGCCTCGCCGAAGTGCCCAAAAGGGGGATTGCCGATGTCGTGCAGGAGACACGCCGCCTCGACGAAGTTCACGAACGCCGTGCGTTCTAACGGCTGCAATTCGTTACGTAGCCGATCGCTGATTTCATCGGCAATGAAGCGTCCGAGCTGGGCGACCTCTAACGAGTGCGTCAATCGACTTCTAACGGCGGCGTTTGGCTCCATCGAAAAAACCTGCGCCTTTTGCTGGAGTCGACGGAACGCAGGACAAAAAAGAATCCTTCCACGGTCGCTCTCCGACTCCGTGACAATCGAACGCCCCGGTACTGCGCTTTCGCGCAGCCTAACGGTCTTGAGAATGTTGGAATTCTTGCTCATGAAAGAGTTTGGGGTTTGAGTTGAAGAAGCGCCCGCGTTGAATGCATGCACTCTCGATCTGCGTATCGCACGTAGTGCGATTGATCCTACCGCAATTGGTGCTGCGCAGCTAATCCCAAAATCTGCTCGCTATCCACTAAAACCTATGTAGGCGTTGTGGACCGCGGGAGTGGGCTAATTTTGCTCCATCCCAACCAACGCGTTCATTTTTCGCCGAACAGCCCGACTCCTCTGCCGATTGTTGACGATCCAGCTGCGATTCCCGACCATCCCTTCATGGCCGATTCTGTTGAAAAACTCGTTTCGCAGCGTCGCTGCGATGGTGTTTTGGCCAGTCGGCCTGGTTTGTCGAAGCTGCCGGTGCCGAAACTGACGCCGGGGGTATGCCCCGATGCCCTCAAGCGGGCGT
>NZ_JAAGPN010000195.1:0-15161 GCF_017104805.1 Paraburkholderia sp. Ac-20347
GCGTGCCCGCCTCGCTGGACGACGCCCGCGCAATCATCGCGCGCAAGCGCTGCGTGGTGTCGAGCGTCGGCGCGCATAGCCCCTGGCGTTCTTCGCGCAGGCCGCGCGCCTGCGCGAGCAACGCGCTCGCCGCGCGATTGGCGAACACGACGTGCGCGTCGCGGTCGGCGATCAGCACGCATTGGGCGAGGCTGTCGAGCGCATCGAAAGCGTCGAGTGCCGCGAGCGGATCGGCTAGCGCGGGTTGTGCGGGTTGCGCGATCTGCAGGCTCTGCGCCACGCGACGTTGCACGCGGATGGCGTTACGCAGATGCGGCAGCAGCGCGCGCAGCACCTCGAGTTCATCGTCGGCGTAGAAACGCGGCGTATGGCGCAGCGCGCCGAGCACGGCCGCCACGCCGTCCTCGCGCATCACGCTGGCGAACGCGACCGTATGAATGTGCTGCGGGCGCACCCAGTCCTGCACGAATTCGCTGCGCGCATGCGCGGCTTGCGGACGGATCATCGTGTCCGTCACGAGCGTGCCCGCCGGCCAGCGGCGCACCTGCGGCACGAGCGGATCGAGCGCGCCGTAATGCTGCGCGTATCGACGGGCAAAGCCGCTTTCGATGCCGCTCCAGTCGGCGAGCGGCAGCGCGTCGTCCGGCGCGAGCACGCTCAGGTTCACGTGCGTCGCGCCGATACGCCGGGCGAGGCGCGCAAGCAGGGCCGGCCAGCGGCGCGCGTCGAGCCCCGCGTCGTAGATCGCGTCGATCAGGCTGCCGAGCGAGTCGGCGGCGGCGTCTGCCGGCATGGCGTGCTCCGGGCCGCGCGGCGAAGCCGCTGCGCCCAACGCAATCCAGAAAGTGACGGAGATGCGGCGGCGCGGAAAAAAATACCCCAACGACACGCGCCGGCCACGTTAGCAAACGGCGTACATAATGTATGCGCCGCAGCATGGGCATCGCATCGTCTATTGATAGACGATTGATCTTGCGAATAGCTTTCGAAATGATGCGTTTCTCTTTCTTGCCGCGTCATGCATTTCGAATACTGGACAAGCGCCGCGCGCTCACGATAATTGAGCGCTCCTGCGCGCGCGAGCGCGTCAGAAAACATGCAGCCAGTCACACCGGAGAGTCGTTGGATGTCTGAAGAGTATGAAGTGCATGGACCGCACGATCACGCGGTCGAGCATGCGGCCGCCGGTCATGGGCACGGCGGCCACGAAAGTCACGGCGAAGGCGGCCGCGATCCGTTCCCGAGCCGCATGGCGGTCATGACCGCGATTCTCGCGTCGATCGGCGCGATTCTCGCGTATCAGAGCGGCAACAGCGAAAACCTCGCGCTCTATTACAAGAACGAAGCGGCGATTCACAAGACCGAAGCGGCGAATCAATGGGCGTATTACCAGGCGAAGGGCGAAAAGCAGAATCTCGCCGAACTCGGCGCGTCGCTGTCCGCGCTTGCGCCGAATGCGGGCGATGCACAGCGTCGTTTCGCCGCGGACGCGGATCGTTATCGTCAGCAAAAGGAACCGATTCGCGCGAAAGCCGAGGCGCTGGAAAAGCAGGTCGAAGAAGACGATGTGCGCAGCGAGAAACTCCTGCATGGTCATCATCGCTGGGCACAGGCTACGACGCTGATCCAGATTTCCATCGCATTGACGGCAATTACGCTGCTCACGCGCAGTAAATGGCTGCTGCGCGGTTCGCTGGGCGTGGGCGCGGTGGGCGTGGTGCTCGGCGCGCTGGCGTTCTTTTCAGGCTGATTGAATACGGCGGATTGCCACCAATAAAGCAACGGCCGCGCGCTGATTCACGAAGCGCGCGGCCGTTTTGCTTTAATTCCTGCACGCGTTCCTTTCACGCAGGAAAGATTTTATTCAGCCGCCGCACACGATGGCCGTGAGCATCAGCGGCACGACCGAATGCACGGTGGCGTCGCTATCGGCTTCACGTAGACGCGTGCGTACCGATTCCGCCGGCGCCGACACCACCACGCCATAAAGCGGCGCACGAATTTCCTTTCCGGCGCCGTGACGGAATAAATCGTCGTCTTGCGCATAACCGATCACGACATAAACCGGAAAGCCGAATGCGCTCAGGCGGCTGCCGTGCACGGGTCGGAATGCGTTGACCGAATTGGCTTCCACGCGGCTCGGCTGCGCTTCAATCGACTTTTCTTCAATCAGCGATGCAATAAATGCGTGGGGATTCGACTTGCAGTCGAAATGCTCGTCCTGCGGCTGCGCTTTGACGGAAAGCGGAACGAGCAGGGCGCCCAGTCCCGCGCACAATGCGCAGACAAAGGCGAACCACGACAGCAAAGGGGCGAAGGGGGCGCGGCGCGGATTCATGGCATGAGTTCAGGACGCTTGAAAACCGTTCAATTCATTCGACACCCAAACCGGGCCGGTGTTCAAGCGTTTCAAACCGTCGCGGCATACTAATTGCGCACTTCTGCGCCGCGCCGCACATTCTTGCAAAGAAGCTCACGCAGGACAGGCGGCCGCGTTCGTGCGTGCACATGAGCGCGGCCGTCCGGCGTACGAGCGTCGATCAGAGCATCGACTTGGCCTGACTCAGGATCTTGTCGCAGACCTGCTTCGTGGCGGCGTCCTTGAGGCCGCCGCCCGACAGGTCGAGCTTCTGACCGCTGCCGGTCGTGAGAATGCCGTTGCTGCCCTGCTGATAGCCGCTATCGCTCGTGGAGGCGCCGCCGGGCAGTTTGCTGAGCAGCGAGTCCTTGACGTTGCTCGCGGCGTCGGCATTCAGGTAATTGTTCTTGATGCAGTACTGCAGCACGCCCGTGACGTTGCCGAGACTGCCCGAGGTGACCGACGACCCCGAGAGGGAACTGCCGAGGCCGCCGAGGTTGCCGAGCGCGCCCGAAGTCGAACCGCTGTTGCCGCTCTGGTTGAGCAGATTGCCGAGCTGCGCCTGGGCGACGCTCCACGGCGCGAGCAGCGCGGCGACGGCCACGCCGGCGGGTATCAGCAGTCGATGCAGTCGAAGCGGCCGGTGCGAGCCGGCGTTGCGCGGTGCTGATGTTTGCATACCCAGTTCTCCATGATGTTCGTGGCCTTCGTACTATAGACGGATTCGTTTCGTGGCTTTTCGAGCGTGGCCGCGCGATTCGGGCGCATCGAGGTTCGTCGGAAAGCGTGTCACCGCGTTCGCATCAGGGGGATTGGTGCGGCGTTTCAATGTGTGCGGCATGATGTGCGCAGGTGCAACCCGCCAGGTGCGCGGGTTTCATCGCCATGTCATTTGTTGCGGGCACAACATCGAAAAGAGAAAAGCGGGTGGTGATGCAATTCGATTCAATTTAATTCGAATTCATTGAATTCGATTCAATTCGAATTAATGCATTGGCACACGAAGCAAGTCGTAAAAGAATTCGGTCGACGGGGCTGGCACGCGATGCGCGGATGAGGCGCTAAATTGCGTGTGATGGCAGAAAAACAGGGCGTTTTAGCGTGCGGTAAGGCTGCAAATTGCCGCACAAAGCGATACTTTGTTTCTAACCGTAACACTTATTACGGGCCTCCTCATCGGCTGGTTTCAGGTGGTATGCTTCCTGCACAAATTCTCCCTTGCACGAGTGAGACCACGTTCTTTGCGTCAATACCGTGAACACGCGCACTGCCTTCGTGCAGTCGGTGACGCAAACGGACATGACATATAAACATATGGTGCAACCGAGCTCGTCAACGCGAACAGCAAAGATTCGCGAGCGACGGCTCAGTCACTGCAGCCCCGGTCCGGCTGCGTGGAGAAAAGCATGAATTTCGATGAACTGAGCGACGACGAGTGGATGCTGGTGTCCTCGCTCGTATCCGATGAACCGCCTATTCGGCTCAACCGGCGCGGTCGCCCCCGCGCCGAGCCGCGTGTGGTTGCCAACGCCGTACTGTGGATTCTCACGACAGGTGAATCCTGGTCGCGGCTGCCCGCGCGTTATCCGTCCGGACCGACATGCCGCCGCCGTTTCGAGGAATGGCACGTGAGCGGCACGTTGGGCGAACTCGTCGCACTGCTTGCGCAGCGCGGGCGTAACTTCGTCTATGTGCCCGAGCCCGTGCCGGCCCAGCCGGTCGTGCAGCAGGCCCAGGCCGTTCAGGCCGTGGCCGTGGCGATCGAGGAAGCGGTCGAGGACGACGGCCTGCCGGCTGTCTACTGGAAGAGCCCCGAAGCCTGGCAAGCGCCGGCTTCGATGGCGGAGACGCCGCTGGCCAATCCGATCGAGAGCATGACGCGCCAGCTCGCGCGTCTGGACGAAGCGATCACGAGTGCGCAGACGCACGCCACCACGCGCAGCCAGCAGGCGCGTGCGGCGCAGCCTGCGCAGACGCGTCCGCGCGTCCCTGGTGCGGGCCTCGTGCCGCCGCAGGCCGACTCGAGCGCCACGGCCACGCGCGTGAGCATGCCGCTCGCGCAGACGGCTGTGCGAACGGCTAGTCAGGCCGCCATGCCCGCTGAAGCGAACTTCGAAGAAGGTCTCGACGCCGACGCCGGTCCGCTCTGGACCAACGCCATCGTCGAAGCCACGCAGATCGTGGAATGGGACGGCTACGCCATGCACCTGAGCGTGGAAACGTCGCGCAACAATATGTACCGCGCGGCCGTGGAAATCCTCAAGGATGGCAAGCGTCTCGAACGTTCGGGTCTGATCGGGCCGCCGTTCGAAGACGCCGATAGCGCGCGCAATTTCGCATTCGACTGGGCCCGTCAATGGGTCGAGCGCGAAGGCGAAATCGAACCGGAGGCGGCCACGTCCGCGACTGAACCGGGCAGCAGCGTCGCATCGGAAGCGGCTAGCGAAGCGGGCGCGCAAACCACGACGCTGAGCACGACGCGAAGCACGAATGGCGTGATCACGCGCAGCGCGGCCGGCAGTGTGCGCCTTGCGCCCATGCAGCGTTTCACCGCGAGCACGCCCTTGCGTGCGAGCGTCGATCCCTGCGATTCGGGCGCCGAGCGCCGCGTGCACGTTTCGCGTTACCGCACGCATCTGGGCTAGTACTGTGTCAGACAGGCGCCGGCGCGCGTTCGACTGCGCGCCAGCCGCCACCGCGGAGTGATCCGCGCGTTCGCCTGGCTTCACCGCTGTCATCGCCGCTGTATTCGCCGCCGCAATCGACGCTGTTATCAACTCGGTCATCGACGCCGCAATTGAATGCGTTGCGCGTGTCGTGGCACGCTGTATTGCGTACATGTCTCACATCACCGTCTTTGGCAAAACGCCGTAGCAGCACGTCCGTTCGTGATTCCGTTCGTTGGGCTGCTACGGCGCTTCGTCGTGTCTCCGCCATGGCAGGGCGTTCGGTGTTGCCGACGCCCCGTCCTCGTTGCTGCTGCTGTTGCTTTCCGTCGCTATCCTGACTGCATGCCGCGTGGCCGGCGCTTCAGCAGCACCGGCCACGCATGAGCATCACTGGCGTCCGTACACGTCTTCGAGACGCACGATGTCGTCTTCGCCGAGGTAGGAGCCCGACTGCACCTCGATGATTTCAAGCGGCATCTTGCCCGGATTCTCGAGTCGATGCGACACGCCGAGCGGAATGTACGCCGATTCGTTCTCCGAAACGATAAAACGTTCCTCGCCGCGCGTGACGAGCGCCGTGCCGCGCACGACGACCCAGTGTTCGGCGCGATGATGGTGCATCTGCAGTGACAGACGCGCGCCCGGCTCGACGACGATGCGCTTCACCTGGAAGCGTTCGCCGCTGTCGACGCTGTCGTAATGACCCCACGGACGATGCACGAGACGATGCGCCACGGCTTCGCTGCGGCGTTGCGTCTTCAGGCGCTGGACGATCTTCTTCACGTCCTGCGCGCGCGAACGGTCGGCCACGAGCACGGCGTCGGCGGTTTCGATCACGACGAGATTCTCGGTGCCCAGACACGCGATCAGGCGGCCGTCCGAATGCGCGAACGTGTCGTTGGCGCCTTCGAACATCACTTCGCCTTGCGCCACGTTGCCCGCGTCGTCCTTGTCCGAGACTTGCCAGACGGTGTCCCACGAACCGAGATCGGTCCAGCCCGCCGTGAGCGGCACGACCACGCCGCTCGCCACGCTCGGATCGCCCGAGAGCGGCTCCATCACTGCGTAGTCGATCGAGTTCGCCGGCGAACGCTCGAAGGCTTCACGGTCCACGCGGAAGAAGTCGCCATCGGACTTGCCGTGCTCGACGGCGGCCGTGCACGCTTCGTGAATCGCGGGGTGGAAGTGGCGAATGGCCTTGAGCCACGTGCTCGCGCGCACGATGAAGATGCCGCTGTTCCACCAGTAGCGTTGCGACGAGACGTACTGCTGCGCCAGTTCGAAATAGGGCTTTTCGACGAAGCCGTTCAGGCGTCGCGCGCCTTGCTCCTCGCCGTTCGCGACCGGTTCGCCCACGTGAATGTAGCCGTAGCCCGTTTCGGGGCGCGTAGGCACGATGCCCATCGTCACGATCTGGCCGCTGGCCGCGTGGCGCACGCCGTCGGCGACCGCGGCCTGGAACGCATCGAGGTCGGCGAGCGCGTGGTCGGCGGGCATCACGACGAGAATGCCGTCCTGCTGCTCGGCCACCACGGAAAGCGCCGCGATGGTGAGCGCCGGCGCGGTGTCGCGCGCGAGCGGTTCGAGAATCAGCTTCGCTTCCTTGCCGGCCGCGCGCACCTGCTCGGCGGTCGTGAAGCGATGCTCCTCGTTGCACACGATCATCAACTTGTCGGCGAGCGTGACGCGCTCAGCGAGCGCATCGAGGCGGCTCGCGGTATTCGCGAGCAGCGACTGTTCGCCGACGAGGTTGATCATCTGCTTCGGGTACTGCTCGCGCGACAGCGGCCACAACCGCGAACCCGAGCCGCCCGCAAGCACCACGGGGCAGACTTGCAGCGCACTGCGTACCGCATTCTGCGGTTGATCCGCTCGCACCGTTGCCGTTGCGGAACCCGTATCCGTCATCTCGATCTCCTGAAAGGGGTTTCGGTTCTGCGATTTGTAGCATGCTTAAAATCAACAGAAATCACGCCGTAAAGAAGAAAATGAAAAATATTCGGATTAAATTAAAAGTCGGCTATTCGTCATAAATCGCCGCGCACAAAAATTCGAATAAAAATAGGCGATATGCGCGTTGCGCAGAAAAATAAATCGACGCAAAAGACGCGCAGGGCGGAAAATTTTGCCGCGAATTCGACCCCGCAACAGCCCGTCCGGCGTGGCTATCCGGCAATCGTTGCCGAAAAAATGCGCCAAAAACCCTATCGTTAGCAACGAAACATTTGGAGATACTTTTGTACCTTGCGCGCGGAATTTTTATCGCGCTTTATTAGGGTTTATTCGGATCCGTTTCATCAACGCCGGGGTAATCTGGCGTGAAATTCCCTGATTCCCGTCGTGCAGCCCGCAGTGCGCTATGGCGCAGAACGTGTGGCTGTCGTTTATTTTTTTCAACCCGAGGTGCCGGACATGCTGAGCGTTCTAGCGAGAATCATCGACGTTGCCGCCATCGCCGCAGGCGCGCTGCTGGCGGCTGCCTTGCACCACGGAAGGCTGGCGCCGCTATCCGATCCGGAGAGCGTGGCGCTGGCGTTCAACTGCCTGCTGGCGATCTGGATGTTCCCCGCCTTCGGCATCTACCAGTCGTGGCGCGGCAAGTCGCTCTACGTGCTGTTCGCGCGTGTGTGCGCCGCGTGGGTCGCGGTGGAGTGCACGGGCATTCTGCTGAGCTTCAGCGTCCACCGCGCCGATTCGCTCTCGCGTATCTGGCTCGCGTACTGGGTGGTCGCGTCGGTGGCGTTCCTGATCGTCTCGAAGGCGCTCGTGCACATGGTGCTGCGCGGTCTGCGCCGCGAAGGCTACAACCACAAGGCGGTGGCCGTGGTGGGCAGCCCGCGTTACGCGCGCTTTCTCGTCGAGCAGATGAAGAGCCGTCCCGAGGCGGGCTTTCATCCGGCGCTGGTGTTCGATGAAGACAGCGACGCCGACGGCGAAGCGTTCCTCGACGGCGTGCCGGTCGCGCGCGATCTGCAGTCGGTGATCGAATTCGTGCGCGAACACGATGTGCGCGAAATGTGGCTCGCGCTGCCGATCACCAAGGAGCGCACGATTCACCGCATCACGATGGCCTTGCGCAACGACTTCGTGAACATCCGCTTCATTCCGGACGTGCGCAGCCTCTCGTTCTTCAGTCAGCCCGTGGTCGATCTGCTCGGCGTGCCGGCCATCAATCTCGCGGCTTCGCCGGTCACGGATCTGCGCGTGATGCCCAAGCGCGTGTTCGACTTCCTGTTCGCGGGCTGCGTGCTGATCGCGCTCGCGCCGCTGTTCGCGGTGGTCGGTCTCGCGGTGAAGCTCACCTCGCGCGGTCCGGTGTTCTTCAAGCAGCGCCGCAAGGGTCTCGACGGCAACGAGTTCGAGATCTACAAGTTCCGCTCGATGAAGGTGCATGCGGAAGTCGCGGGCCAGGTCACGCAGGCGCGCCGCGGCGATCCGCGCGTGACGCGCGTGGGCGCGTTCCTGCGTCGCACGAGCCTCGACGAGCTGCCGCAATTCATCAACGTGCTCAAGGGCGAGATGTCGGTGGTGGGTCCGCGTCCGCACGCGCTCGCGCACGACGACATCTATAAGGACCTCGTGCGCGGCTACATGGCGCGCTATCGCATCAAGCCGGGCATCACGGGCTGGGCGCAGGTCAACGGCTATCGCGGCGAAACCGACCGCGTGGAAAAAATGCGCGACCGCGTGCGTTTCGACCTGCATTACATGCAGCACTGGAGCTTCGCGCTCGATCTGCGCATCGTCGCCATGACCATGTGGAAAGGCTTCGCAGGACAGAACGCATATTGACGCGCGGCGGGCGCGCGGCGTGCTCATGACGCCGCGGCTCTCGCGAACACCAACAGGCAATTACATTTGAGGTGGGCATGAATCTGACGATCATTGGCAGCGGTTATGTGGGTCTCGTGACGGGCGCGTGTCTCGCCGACATCGGCAACGACGTGTTCTGTCTCGACGTGGACCAGCGCAAGATCGACCTGCTCAATCAGGGCGTCGTGCCGATTCACGAGCCGGGCCTGCAGGAAATCATCGAGCGCAATCGTCGCGCGCGCCGTCTGACGTTTTCGACCGATGTCGAAGCGGCCGTCGCGCACGGCGACGTGCAGTTCATCGCCGTCGGCACGCCGCCCGACGAAGACGGCTCCGCGGATCTGCAATACGTGCTGCAGGCGGCGCGCAACATCGGCCGCTCGATGACGGGCTTCAAGGTGATCGTCGACAAGTCGACGGTGCCGGTCGGCACGGCGGCGCTGGTGCGCGACGCGATCGCGTCCGAGCTGCGCAAGCGCGGCGAAAACCACATGTTCTCGGTGGTCTCGAATCCCGAGTTCCTGAAGGAAGGCGCGGCCGTGGAAGACTTCGCGCGCCCCGACCGCATCGTGCTGGGCTGCGACGAAGACGTGCCCGGCGAACGCGCGCGCGAACTCATGAAGCGCCTGTACGCGCCGTTCAACCGCAATCACGAACGCACGCTCTACATGGACGTGCATTCGGCGGAATTCACGAAGTACGCGGCCAACGCCATGCTCGCCACGCGCATCTCGTTCATGAACGAACTGGCGAATCTCGCCGATCGCGTGGGCGCGGACATCGAAGCGGTGCGCCGCGGCATCGGTTCCGATCCGCGTATCGGTTACGACTTCCTGTACGCGGGCTGCGGTTACGGCGGCTCGTGCTTCCCGAAGGACGTCAAGGCGCTGATGCGCACCGCTGAAGATTTCGGCGAGCCGCTGCAGATCCTGCGCGCGGTCGAAAACGTCAACGAAGGGCAGAAGCAGGTGCTCGCGCAGAAGATCGTCACGCGCTTCGGCTCCGATCTCACGGGCCGCACGTTCGGTCTCTGGGGCCTCGCCTTCAAGCCGAACACCGACGACATGCGCGAAGCGCCGAGCCGCACGCTGATCGCCGAATTGCTCGCACGCGGCGCGCGCGTGGTCGCGTACGACCCGGTCGCGATCAAGGAAGCGCAGCGCGTGATCGAACTCGACTTCGCGAAGACGCCCGAGCAGCTCGAACGCCTGAGCTATGCGCAGGACGCGATGGAAGCCGCCAACGGCGCCGACGCGCTGGTGGTCGCGACCGAATGGAAGGTCTTCAAGGCGCCCGATTTCGAAACGCTGAAGTCGCAGCTGAAAACGCCGATCGTGTTCGACGGCCGCAATCTGTACGACCCGCCCGCGCTGCAGGAACTCGGTTTCGAGTATCACGCGGTGGGTCGCGCGAGCGCCACGCAGGCGAGCCGCGCGCGTGCCGAAGCCGTCACGCAGACGCGTGTCACGGCCTGATCGCCGGCACACGCTGCAAGCCGCAACAAGGAGCCATACGGCCATGTTCAACGACGTATTGATCGTCTGCCACGCGAACGTCTGCCGCTCACCGGCGGCGGAGCAGCTGTTTCGCGCGGGCCTTCGCGAGCACGCGAAAGCGCATGCAGGCGCGTTTCACTCGGCGGGCCTGCGGGCGCTCGACGGCGAGGACATGGATCCGGTGATGCAGCGACTGCTCGCGGAGCGCGGCGTGGATGTGGGCGAACACCGCTCGCGCCGCCTCACGAGCCAGCTCGTGCGCGCCGCCGATCTCGTGCTCGTCACGGAGCGCCGCCAGGTGGCGGCCGTGGAGCGCATCGAGCCGACCGCGCGCGGGAAGGTGTTCGCGCTGGGCAATTGGGAGAACTCGGACGTTTCCGATCCGCACGGCCTCGACGAAGCCGCGTATCGCGAGAGTCTCGAATTGATGGATCGTCTGGTTAAGGGATGGCTAAGCCGAATATGCCAATGAAGAAACTCAATCTGATGGCCGTGCTGGCGTTGAGCGCCTTCGTTTCCGCGTGCGCGACCGCACCGGGCAATTATCTCGACACGTCGAGCCTCAAAGAGCAGCCGAACAATCAGCCGCAGCAGCAGTACGACGTGCATCTGATCACCTCGCAGCTCGTCCTGCAGCAGGCCCAGGCCGCCGCGGGCGTGCACGTCGATCTGCCGCCCGCGAAGTACGCCAATGCGGCCGATTACACGTATCACATCGCGCCGCAGGACATTCTCGGCGTGACGGTCTACGACCACCCGGAAATCTCGACGCCGCAAGGCTCGACGTTCTCGCAGGGCGGCAACACCACGCAGACCGTGGGGCAGACGCTCACGCAGCCGTACACCAACGCGCTGTCTGGCGAGTCCGATCCGTACGGTCAGACCGTGGCGAAGGACGGCACGATCTACTTCCCGTTCGTCGGCCGCGTGATGGCGGCGGGCAAGACGCCGGGCCAGCTGCGCGATCGACTCGCGTCGGGTCTCGGGCCGTATATCAAGAATCCGCAGGTGGACGTGCGCGTGCTCGCCTACCGCAGCCAGAAAATCCAGGTGACCGGCGACGTGAAGACGCCGGGTCCGCTCGCCATGAGCGACGTGCCGCTGTCGCTCGTCGACGCGATCACGCGTTCGGGCGGCACCACCGACAACGCCGATATCAACCGCGTGCGCCTCACGCGTGACGGCAAGCTCTATGTGCTCGACGCGAACCGCATGCTCGATTCGGGCGACGCGACGCAGAACGTGATGCTGCAGGACGGCGACATCATCAACGTGCCGGACCGTTCGGACAGCCGCGTATTCGTGATGGGCGAAGTGAAGACGCCGATCCAGACGGGCCTGATTCGCGGCAAGCTGACGATCGCCGACGCGCTCACGTCCGCGGGCGGCATTCTCGACACCGACGCGAATCCGCGCCAGATCTTCGTGATGCGCGGCATGAAGGACAACCCGACGCAGCCCGAGATCTATCGTCTCGACATGACGAAGCCGGACGCGATCATGCTGTCGTCGCAATTCCAGCTCAAGCCGATGGATGTCGTGTACGTCGGTACGGCGGCCTCGACGACCTTCAACCGCTTGCTGCAGCAGATCCTGCCAACGGTTCAGACGGTCTTCTACCTGAAGCAGATCACGCGCTAAGGGCGTGAGGTCTTTCCTCCCACGCAACACGATTTAAAACGGGATCGAAAACGTGAGCATTCAAGCCAACAGTCAGGCGGCCCCGGCGGCCCGCACAGAGGAAGAGGACGTCGTCCTCGGCCAGTTGCTGCGCGTCATCATCGACGACATCGGCTGGCTCATCGCGATCGCGGCCGTGGTGGTCGGCTGCGCCGTGTTCTACTGCTACGTGGCCAAACCGGTCTACACCGCGGACACGCAGGTGCGCGTGGAGCAGGCCGATTACACGTCGCAGGCGCTCACGCAAACGCAGTCGGGCGCCAACATCACCAACGGCCAGCAGGGCTCGCTGCCGACGGACGCTGAAATCCAGATGATCCAGAGCCGCAGCGTGCTCGAGCCGGTGGTGCAGCAGTTCAAGCTGAACTACTCGGTCTCGCCGGTCACGCTGCCGGTGATCGGCAGTCTCGCCGCGCGTCTCGCGACGCCGGGCAACCCCGCGCGTCCGTGGTTCGGTCTGACGAGCTACGCATGGGGCGGCGAAGTGGCGACCGTCGATTCGATCGACGTGACGCCCGAACTCGAAGGCAAGAAGCTCACGTTGACCGCGCTCGACAACAACCGCTTCGTGATTTCCGGTCCCGACGGCGGCCGTATCGTCGAAGGCACGGTCGGCCAGCAGGTGCAGGGCGGTGGCGTGACGATGCTCGTGAGCGAGCTGAAGGCGCGCCCCGGCACGCGCTTCACGGTCGTGCGCATGAACGATCTGGACGCCGTCACGGCGTTCCAGAACGCCATCAAGGTGCAGGAGCAGGGCAAGCAGACGGGCGTGATCGACATCTCGCTCGAAGACAACGATCCGGAGCACGCCGCCGCCGTGGCGAACGCGGTTGCGCAGTCGTATCTGCGCGAGCACGTGGCCACCAAGCAGGCCGACGCGAGCAAGATGCTCGACTTCCTGCGCAGCGAGCAGCCGCGCCTGAAGTCCGATCTGGAAAACGCCGAAGCCGCGCTGACCGCGTATCAAAGCAAGTCGGGTTCGATCAACGCCAGCGACGAAGCGAAGATCTATCTCGACGGCAGCGTGCAGTACGAGCAGCAGATTTCCGCGCTGCAACTGCAGATCGCTTCGCTGCAACAGCGTTTCGGCGACCAGCATCCGGTGCTGATCGCGGCGCGCCAGCAGCTCGCGCAACTGCAGGGCGAGCGCGCCAAGTACGACACCAAGTTCCGCGATCTGCCCGCGACCGAAGTGAAGGCCGTGCAGCTGCAGCGCGACGCCAAGGTGGCGGAAGACATCTACGTGCTGCTGCTGAACCGCATTCAGGAACTCTCGGTGCAGCGCGTGGGCACGGGCGGCAACGTGCATATCGTCGATCCGGCGATGCGTCCGGGCAAGCCGTCGAAGCCGAAGAAGCTGCTGATCGTTTCGGCGGCCGCGATGCTCGGCCTGATCCTCGGCACCGGCTTCGTGCTGATGCGCCGGAACATGTTCAAGGGCATCGTCGATCCGGACGTGATCGAGCGCACGTTCCAGCTTCCCGTCTACGGTCTCGTGCCGCTCTCGGCCGAACAGACGGCGCTCGAAAAACGCGCGCCGGTGCGCGGCGGCACGCGTCTGCGCGAAGTGCTCGCGAGCGCGGCACCGAAGGATCTCACGGTCGAAAGCCTGCGTTCGCTGCGCACCTCGCTGCAGTTCAGCGTGATGGACGCGCGCAATCGCGTGGTCGTTCTCACGGGGTCGGTGCCGGGCGTCGGCAAGAGCTTCATGACCGCGAACCTCGCCGTGCTGCTCGCGCATTCGGGCAAACGCGTGCTGATGATCGACGGCGACATGCGCCGCGGCGCGCTCGAGCGCTATCTCGGCGGCCCGCAGGACAACGGCTTCTCCGAACTGCTCTCGGGTCAGATCTCGCTGGACGAAGCGATTCGCGCGACCGAAGTGGACAACCTGCACTTCATCTCGTGCGGCCGCCGTCCGCCGAATCCTTCCGAGCTGCTGATGTCGCCGCGTCTGGGCCAGTATCTCGACGGCCTCGCGAAGCGCTACGACATTCTGCTCGTCGATACGCCGCCGGTGCTGGCCGTGACCGATGCCGCGATCATCAGCGGTCATGCGGGTTCGACCTTCCTCGTGCTGCGCTCGGGCATGCATACCGAAGGCGAGATCGCCGATACGCTCAAGCGTCTGCGCACCGCGGGCGTGCATGTGACGGGCGGCGTCTTCAACGGCGTGCCGGCGCGCGCGCGCGGCAGCTACGGCTATGGCTACAGCGCCGTGCAGGAATATCTGAGCGCCTGATGAAAGGGGAACACGCGATGAAAGTGACCGTGCTCGTACCGACGTACAGGCGTCCTGAAGATCTCTCGCGCTGCCTCTCGGCGTTGTTGCGCCAGGAACGCGCGCCCGATCAGATCGTGGTGGTGGCGCGCGCCGACGATGCCGCGACGCACGCGTGCCTCGCCGAACATGTGACGCCGCGCGTGCTCAACGTCGAAGTGGCGACCGTCGAGGAACCGGGTCAGGTGGCCGCGCTCAATCGCGGTCTCGAAGCGGCGACGGGCGACGTGATCGCCATCACCGACGACGACGCCGCGCCGCACGCCGACTGGGTCGCGCGCATCGCCGCGCATTTCGAGGCCGATGCGAAGCTCGGCGCGCTCGGCGGCCGCGACTGGGTCCACGAAGAAGGCCGCGTGCTCGACGGCGAGCGTCCGCTGGTGGGCCGCGTGCAGCGCTCGGGCCGCATCGTCGGCAATCATCATCTGGGCGTGGGCGAGGCGCGCGAAGTCGATCTGCTCAAGGGCGCGAACATGAGCTATCGGCGCGCGGCGATCGGCGGGCTGCGTTTCGACCGCCGTCTGCGCGGCACGGGCGCGCAGACGCACAACGACATGGCGTTCAGCATGGGCGTGAAGCGTGCGGGCTGGAAGCTCGTCTACGATCCGCGCGTGGCCGTCGATCATTATCCGGCGCCGCGTCCGGGCGAGGATCCACGCAATGCGCAGACGCTCGCGTCGATCCGCAACGCCGCGTTCAATTTCCATCTGATTTTGCGCAGCCATCTGCCGCCGCTGCATCGCGAGACGGCGTGGTGGTGGTGGACGCTGGTCGGCACGCGTGTCTATCCGGGGCTGCTGCATACGGGCCTGAGCGCGTTGCGCGCGGGCTCGCCGGGCGTCGCGTTCGCGCGCTGGCGCGCC
>NZ_JAAGPN010000196.1:0-14968 GCF_017104805.1 Paraburkholderia sp. Ac-20347
GGCGCTGCCCGCGCGCATCAGCAGGAAGCCCAGCCCGATCGTGAAGAGGCCCGCCGGAATCGCGCGCGCGGGCTGCAGGCGCAGCGCGAGGCGTTCGCCGATGGGCGGGAACACGAGCGTCGGCAGCGTGTAGGCGAGCAGCGACAGTCCGGAAGCGAGCGGGCTTTCGCGCAGCACGCTCTGGAAATAGATCGGCAAATAAATGATGAATGGCCAGAAGCTGAAGTTCATGCCGACCGAGCCGAGCAGCGCGCCCGAGAAGCTGCGGATCCTGAAGACCGAGAAGTCGAACATCGGATGCGCGGCGCGCAATTCGATCGCGACGAACGCCGCGAAACTGGCGGCGCTCGCGGCCAGCACGCTCAGCGCCGGGACGCTGAAAAAGCCGATATCCGCGCCTTGCGTGATGGTCCAGACGAAGCCGAACACCGATGCCGACAGCGTGACCATGCCCGCGATGTCGAGCTTGCGCGCCTGCGGATCGCGCGATTCGCGCACGCCGGCGAGCGCGAGGCCGAGCGTGACCACGGCGATCGCCACATGCACCCAGAACACCCATTTCCAGCTCGACAGCGCCACGATCGCGCCGCCCACCAGCGGGCCGAATCCGAGGCCGATGCCGAGCACGATGCCCCACGCGCTGAATGCCCGCGCGCGCGCCGCGCCTTGCGGGAACTGATGCGAGAGCACGGCGACGAGGCAGATGAGCATCGCGCCGCCGCTCGCGCCTTGCACGAAGCGGCTCGCGATCAGCGCCGTCGTGCTCGACGCCAGTCCGCACAGCCAGGACGCCGCGCCGAACAGCACGATGGTGACGACGAACACGCGCTTGCGGCCGAAGCGGTCGGCGAGCGTGCCGGTCGCCATCAGCACGGTCGTGCACGCGAGCGTGTAGGCGTTCATGATCCATTGCATCTGCTTGAAGTCGCCGTGCAGCACGACTTCGAGCGTCGGCAGGATCATCGGCACGCTCGAAATTTCGAGCGAAAAACTCATGGCCGCGAGGCAGACGGCGATCAGCGCGAGGGTGTTCTGGCGCGTCTGCGTGGGGCGCAGCGGGTCGTGGGTTTCGCGGGCGAGGTCCTGCCCGAGTTCGGATAGCTGCATGTGAGGGCTCCAGGGTGAGCGGGGGAGATTCGTGTGTCGTCGAATCGGCTACACTCAGTTTATGGGAATGAAATTCCCGTATTGACGCGTTTGCGTCCCTATCAGGATTTCCCTGAGGAACCAATGAACGACAAACTGGATGGTGTCGCGACCTTCGTACAGGTCGTGGAGGCGGGCAGCTTCGCGCTGGCCGCCGAGCGGCTGAATCTCACGCGCTCGGCGGTCGGCAAGGCCATTACACGGCTGGAAACGCGGCTGGGCGTGCGCCTGCTTCATCGCAGCACGCGCAGCCAGACGCTGACGACCGAGGGGCAGTGCTATTACGAGCGCTGCGTGCGCGCGCTCGCGGAACTCGACGACGCCGAAGCCTCATTCGACATCAGTCGCGCGGAACCGGCCGGGCGGCTGCGCGTGAGCGTGCCGGAGGCGTTCGGGCATTGGTGCGTCGCGCCGGTGCTGCTCGATCTCGCGCGGCAGTATCCGCAACTGCAGATCGATCTGTCGTTCACCGACCGCTTTACGGATCTGATCGAAGAGGGGCTGGACCTCGCGGTGCGCATCGGCGAGTTGCGCGACAGCACCACGCTCGCGGCGCGCCATCTGGGCACGCAGCACATCGTGATCGCCGCGGCGCCCGCGTATCTGGCGCGTCACGGCACGCCCGCCAGTCTCGCCGATCTCGCGGATCACACCGGCATCGCCTATTCGCGCGCCGGCGTGATCGCGCCGTGGGACGCGCGCGGTCCCAACGCGCAGACGCAACCCGTGCGTATCCGCACGCAGATCAGCATGGACGACGTGCAGGCGATCGCCACGGCCGCCATCGACGGTCACGGGCTGGCGTGGCTGCCGTGCTGGCTGGTCGCGCGCCATCTGGCGAGCGGCGCGCTCATGCCGGTACTCGACAGCTATCGCGTGCGTTCGCAGGAGATTTACGCGGTGTGGCCCCAGGTGCGCTATTTACGTGCGAAGACGCGCGTGGCCATCGACGCCTTGAAGGCGCGCATTCCGGAATTGATCGGCACCTGATTCGAACGGGCAACGTGGCGACGGCGACGCGATGGCCTGGGCGCGGAAAATGCTCTTTCGCCCAGCGCGCATAGGGTGCGCTCCTGTGGAGAACCATGTTGCTCATCCATTTCCCATCCGGACCCGCATTCTGGACGACGAACCGGACCATTGCGTTCGCGGCATTCGTCGATGGCGTCGAGGTGATCTGCGAGCTGTCGCTCGAAGCCATAGAGGAGCATTTCGGCGCGAGCCGTTCGCGTCGCGACACCATGATCGCCGCGTTCGACCGGCATCGCAGCCGCATCGAAGCGGTCGCGCAACGCGTCATGCCGCAGCGTCTCGCGGCGGGACGGTGTCCGCTGTTCGCGCGCGATTTCTATTGAGTCGTTTGCATCACGCGAGCGCGGGGAAAGGCGGAGGCGCGCCGCGCGCATCCCGGCGCGCGGCGCGTTGATTCACGAGAAATCGCCGGGTTCGAGCTCGAGCGACTGACCGCCATTCTTCGAGAGCGCGTGCCGTGCCGCGCGCTCGATGGTGGGCCGGTTGGCGTCGAACGCACTCAATAGCGAACTCGACGACGTGCCTTCATTGCCGAAGCGTGTGTTGAGCGCATCCATCGATACGCTGCACCAGACCGGCCTGTCGTCGACATGCGCTTCGAACGCGATGCGTGCAGCCGCCACGCTATGACGTCGATTCGTAAACTCGATTCTCATCTCGATCCTCCGTGAAGTTTGGCGTAATGAAAATGCCCGGCGCCAATCCTCTGCGGATTGGTCGGGCCTGTCTGGCGCAGCAAGGTGCAGTCCTGCCCGGTCCTTGCATGGCTTGCTGCGCGAACACAGGTCTACGAATCGTAGGCCTTTGCGCGGCATGTGTCAGGTTTTATCGATGACGGTAATTTCGACCTTGTCGGTCATTACGTCATTACGTCATTACGTACCGGCGAACGTACGGACGCTGCTCATGATTCGAACCGGGTTCGGCGTTTGCACAGGCCATCGTGTGCGATGTGCAATGCACGACGAACGTTACGGAGGACATCATGAGCAGCACACTCGATCCCGACAATGACAACGCAGGCGAAGAGACGCAACCCGTCGCGCCCGGACACGATATCGAATCGCTCGGACCCGGAGATTCGTCCGATAGCGGCAGCGATACGCTCGGCGCAAAGCGCCACGAATTCGACCGCGATACGGAACTCGACAATCACGCGCTCGAATTGGGCCCTGAAGAAGAGCGCAGCGACACCGACCGTAGCGGCACGGGCGAACGCGCGTCCGCCGACGGCGACGAAACCCTGCGTCCTGATGACGACGTGTTGCCCGATCGCATCGAAGGCCCGGAAGACATCTAGCCTCGACGCATGCATCGACGCCTGATTTGCAGGCCAATTCAACAAGGCAAGGAAAAGGAACACGCACGAGCGATGTCGGAAGAAGCACTGTGGTTTTTGCTGGTCGGCGTGCTGCTGATGGTCGTGGCGCTCGCGCGCGGACCGATCGCGCGTCTGCCGCTCACGGGCGCGATGATTTATCTCGCGGTGGGCGTTGTCGTCGGGCCGGGCGTGCTGGGTCTGGTTCATACCGATCTCGCCGACAATGCGTCCACGCTCGCCGTGCTGGCCGAAGCCGGGCTCGTGATCTCGCTGTTTTCGGTGGGCATGCATTTGCGCGTGCGTCTGCGCGATCCGCTCTGGCGCCTGCCGCTGCGGCTCGGCGTGATCGCGATGGCGATCAGCGTCGCGTTGATGTTCGGCTTCGGACTCGCGATGGGCGCGGCGCCTGGCGTTGCGCTGTTTCTCGCCGCCGCTTTGGCGCCGACCGATCCGGTGCTCGCCAACGAATTGCGCGTGCAGGAAGCGGGCGACGCGGAACCCGTGCGCTTCGCTCTGTCCGGCGAAGGCGGGCTCAACGACGGCGCGGCCTTGCCGTTCGCCTTGCTCGGCCTCGCGTGGTGCGGCGTCCACGTCACGGGCATGGCGAACGCGACCACCTTTGCGCTTTCACTCGTCTGGGGCGTCGCGGGCGCGCTGCTGATCGGCGCGGCGCTGGCCACGCTGTGCGTGCGCCTCGTTTTTCATCTGCGCACGCGTTATGGCGAAGCCGTGGGTCTCGACGGCTTTATCGCCATCGGGCTGATGTCGGTCGCGTATGGCGCCGCGTTGCTGCTGCATGCGTACGCGTTCGTGGCCGTGTTCGCAGCGGGCGTCGCGCTGCGTCACGAGGAATTGCGCGCGACGGGCGAGCGCCGTCCCGCCGAGACGCTGGAGACCATTCAGCTTGGCGAGCGCGTGGAGGCCGCGAAAGATCCGCAGCGTGCACACGTGCTGCTCGCGGAGAGCATGACCGGCTTCACGCTCGAAATCGAGCGCTTCGCCGAATTATCCGTACTGCTGATTATCGGTTGCGTGGTGTCGGCGCACTGGCGCGAGATGCTCGATTGGCGCGCCGTCTCGTTCGCGCTCGTGCTGGTGTTCGTGGTGCGTCCGCTTGCCGTGCTGGTGTCGATGATCGGCGCGCGTGCCGGTACGCGGCAGCGCTGCCTGATGGCCTGGATGGGGATACGCGGCGTGGGCGCGTTCTATTATGCGGTCTGGGGACTGGTCGAAGCAGGCGACGTGCTGCGGCCCGTGCTGCCCGCGGCGCTCGATGCCATCGTCATCTCCGTGCTGCTGCATGGGTCGACGGCGGGCTATGTGCTGGGCCGATATTATCGGCATGAGGATGCGCAGCGTGCACGCGATCGGGCGCGTGGAAAAGCGGCGGCCTGAGCGCGCCGTCTGTCTGATGCGTACGTTTATGCGTGCGCTTATCCGTGCGAATCCACCCACGCGCGGGCCCAGGAGAGCCCGGCGTCCTGCGCTTCCTGCTCGGTGTCGAAGGTGCCGAGTATGCCGGACGCTTCGACCAGCTTGAGGTCGAGCGTGATGGTGCCGCTTCCCGCATAGCGTTCGGGCGCAAGCAGTTCTTCCTGCTGCGCGATGGCATGTCCCCACAGGACATAGCCCTTGTATCGCTCTTGTTCCATCAGCGCGTCGCCTTGCCGGGTGGGGTGGATAGACGACCATTTTAAGGGAAATGGCGTGTCCGCAGGCGGGCGGCGATGCTGCGCTGCGATTTTGCGGAGAAAGCCGCAGCGCGGGGTTATCACACAGTGATCACGCGCTTATCTTTCCGTCAGCGCTTTCAGCCGGTTCAAGCCCGCGCGGTAGAGCACCGAGTAATGCCCAACGAGTGAATCCGCGTTGTGCGCATCGATCGGCTCGAAGCGGCTGGCCCACGTCACGGTCGTCCGGTTGGCGTCGATACGTCGTGCCGACACTTCGGCCTCGTAGCCCGTCACCGGATCGGGGCCTGCGACGATCGCATAGCGGTAGAAGCGCTCCGCGTCGCTGTGTTCGAGCAGCGCTTCGACGATGATCGCGCCGTCGATCGCTTCGAGATGGCGCAGACGCCCGCCGTCCGAAAGCCGCGACGAACGCACGAATTCGAGCCAGCCGGGCAGGCCGTCGAAGTCGCCCAGCATTGCCCAGACCGATTCCACGGGCGCGTCGATATCGACGGATACGCTCACGCTTGCCATCATTTTTCCTTGGAGAATGGGTGTTGCGGGCATCGCGGCGATGCATGCCGCGATGCTTCTAAAGGTGCTTGAATCCGCGCTTGAATCCGCGCCTCAATCCCACTGCGCCGCGAGACCATCGGGGCTCACTTCGCGGCCATTGCGTTCGAGCGCCGCGATCTGCGCCATGTCGTCGTCGCTGAGTTCGAGCGTTTGGGCCAGCAGGTTGCTCGCGAGATTTTCGCGTTTCGTCGACGAAGGAATCACCGAGTAACCGAGCCGTAGCGCCCACGCGAGCGCGACCTGGGCGGGCGTCGCGTGACGGCGTTCGGCGACGGCGCGGATCACCGGATCGCCGAGCACCTTGCCATACGCGAGCGTCATGTACGAGGTCACGTGAATGCCTTCCTGCTGCAAAAATTCAACGAGCTTGCGGCTTTGTAGATACGGGCTCAATTCGATCTGATTCGTCGCGATGTTGTCCTTGCCGACCACGGCAATGGCCTGCTTCGTCAGTTCGATATTGAAGTTCGACACGCCGATCTGTTTCGTCAGACCTTGCTGCTTCGCCTCGGCGAGCGCGCTCATGAATTCGTCGAGCGAGACGCCGTTGTTGGGCGCGGGCCAGTGGATCAGCGTGAGATCCACGGCATCGGTGCGCAGTTTGTGGAGGCTGTCCTTGAGGCTCGGAATCAGCTTCTCGCGCGCATAGTTGTCGACCCAGATCTTGGTGGTGAGAAAGAGATCGTCGCGCGCGACGCCCGAGGCCGCGATGGCTTCGCCGACTTCGGCTTCGTTGCCGTAGATCTGCGCGGTGTCGATGGCGCGATAGCCGAGTTCGAGACCGTTGCGCACCGAGTCGATGACGACCTGGCCTTGCAGGCGGAACGTGCCGAGACCGAATGCGGGAATGTTGCTCATGATGGACTCCGTGAAGTAATCGATTGAAAAAGCAGCGTGAAATCAGCGCGCGGCGCTTGGCGCGGGCTGGCGATTCTGGGCGATCTGCACGAGCACCAGCGCGAGGCCCGAGACCGCGATCAGCGCACCGACCACCGGCACGGCGGCGTAGCTGAAGCCCGCCGAGATCGCCGCGCCGCCGGCCGCCGCGCCCACGGCGTTGCCGAGATTGAAGGCGCCCACGTTGACCGAGGAAGCGAGGCCCGGCGCTTCGGAGGCGGCGCGCATCACGCGCATCTGCAGCGGCGGCACCACGGCGAAGGTCGCGAGACCCCACACGACCACGGCGAACGCCGCGCCCAGATGGCTTTTCGCGAGCAGCGGGAACGCCAGCATGATTGCGACCAGCAGCGTCAGGAACACGACGAGGCTGCCGTTGAGCGAGCGGTCCGCGAGCTTGCCGCCCGCCGCGTTGCCAATCGAAAAGCCCACGCCGACGAGCACGAGCATGGCCGTCACGAAGGTCGGCGAGGCGCCCGTGATCTGTTCGAGCGTGGGTGCGATATAGGTGTAGAGCGTGAACATCGCGCCCGCGCCGAGCACGGTCGTCGCCATCGCCGTGAGCACGGCCGGGCGCGTGAGCACCTTCAGCTCGCCGCGCAGGTTCGGCGCCTGGCCCGCCGCGCCCTTGGGCAGCGCGACGCGCAGGATCAGCATCGTCAGCACGCCGAGCCCCGCGGTCGCCGCGAACGCCATCCGCCAGCCGATGGTCTGACCGAGCCAGGTGGCCGCAGGCACGCCGCCGATATTGGCGATCGTCAGGCCCATGAACATGGTGGCGACGGCGCTGGCCTGCTTGTGGCGCGGCACCACGCTCGCGGCGACCAGCGAACCGAGGCCGAAGAACGCGCCGTGATTGAGACTCGTGACGAGGCGCGCGAGCAGCAGCGTCGTGTAGTCGGAGGCGAACGCCGAGAGCAGGTTGCCGATCGTAAACAGGCTCATCAGCAGGATCAGCGCGCTGCGGCGCGACCAGCGCGAGAGCGCGAGCGTCATCAGCGGCGCGCCGGCCATCACGCCGATCGCGTAAGTGGTGATCAGCATGCCGGCGCGGGGAATCGACACGTGCACGCCCTCGGCGATCACGGGCAGCAGGCCCATCGGCGAGAACTCGGTGGTGCCGATGCTGAATGCGCCGATGGCGAGCGCCAGCAGTGACAGCCAGGCGTGGCCTTCGCGTGCGGGCGCGGAAGTGAGGGGCGGGGTCATGGCGGAAGGGCTCCAGCGGTTTTTTTGAACAGGACGCAGTGTGCCCGCTTTACTTTTGCAGAAAAAGTCGTCTATAAACGAAAGAGTTTTGATTTCAAATCAAGAATGAAAGTCACACTGGATGAACTGCAAGCCTTCGTGAGCGTGGTCGATACGGGTTCGATCACGGTGGCCGCGCATCAGCTCGGGCTGACGATTTCGGCCACCAGCCGCACGCTGGGGCGTCTGGAGGACAAGCTCAGGACCACGCTGCTGCGGCGCACGACGCGGCGTCTCGAACTGACCGAGGAGGGCAGCGCGTTCCTGCGCGACGCGCGGGCGATCATCGCGTCGGTGGAGGGCGCGGAGGAGCAGATGGCCGCGCGCCGCGAACGGCCGTCGGGCCGTCTGCGCGTGGACGCGGCGACGCCGTTCATGCTGCATGTGATCGTGCCGCTCGTGCAGGGTTATCGCGCGCGTTATCCGCAGATCGAGCTGGAGCTGAACAGCAACGAAGGGATCATCGATTTGCTGGAGCGGCGCACGGACGTCGCGATCCGCATCGGCCAGTTGAAGGATTCCACGCTGCACAGCAAGCCGGTCGGACGCAGCCGCGTGCGCGTGCTCGCGAGTCCCGCGTATCTGAAGGCGCACGGCCAGCCGCGCCGCGTGGCCGACCTCGCGAAGCACACGCTGCTGGGTTTCACCGAGCCCGAGGCGCTCAACGTCTGGCCGCTCGCGGGGCCGGATAACGCGCCGTATCGCATCGCGCCGGGCATCCGTTCGTCGAGCGGCGAGACGCTGCGGCAACTCGCGCTGGCGGGCGAAGGGATCGTGTGTCTGTCCGATTTCATGACGGCGCGCGACCGTGGCGAAGGCGCGCTCGTGCAGCTTTTTACGGCGCAGACGCTGGAGGTGCTGCAGCCGATCAACGCGGTCTACTACCGCAATACGGCGATTTCGGCGCGCATTGCGTCGTTCGTCGACTATCTGATCGAGGCCGTGCGCGACAGCGAATTTGCGCGTTGAGTGCGGCGCCTGGGCGGCTTCGTCATCGTTGCGCGCTCAACGCGCACCCTCAAGTCGTGCCCCATTTGGCCGACAAGGAGAAAGGCGCCGCCGCCACGCGCGCGCGCCGCTGCGATCCCTCTGCATTTCATAAAAGGTTGTACATGACGTTTTCGAGCCGAATCCCGCTACCGCTTTTTCGTCGGGATTTACGCCAGGTTCCAAGCCGGGTTTCAAGCCAGCTTGTGCGGGCGGCGCTGCTCGGCGCCGCGATGGTTTCCCTCAGCGCGTGCGGCGGCGGCACGCCCGGCGACGCCGCCTCCGCGAACACCGCCACGTCCAGCACCGCCGTCACCACGAGTCTGAGCGTCACGCCCACCACGCTCGCGCTGGTGGTCGGCAAATCGGCCGCGGCGCAGGCGACCGTGCTGCCCGCGAGCAGCACGATTGTCTGGTCGAGCAGCGACACGTCGATCGCCACGGTTTCGTCGGCGGGCGCGGTGAGTTGCGTGGCGGCGGGCTCGGCCACCGTCAGCGTGAGCACGACCGACGGTCACACGGCCACGATCGCCGTGACCTGCGCGAAACCTTTTTCGATCTACGAGTTCCTGAAGCTCAAGCAATATCAGGACGCGAGCGGCACGCACTCGATCACCGATGCGTGGTTCGAGAGCGAAAGCGTCGCGCCGCTCAACCTGATTTATTCGAGCAAGCTCGTGACGTGTCCGCTATCCAGTTGCACGGACGAATACGACGTCGACAGCACGAAGATCGCGACCGCCGCCGAGGCCGCCGACAGCACCGGCAAGACGCCCGTTTCGCTCGACCTCGAAGTGTGGGACACGAAGCGCTTCTACCCGAGCGTGGCGACGGGCAACGGCCAGACCATCGTCGCGAATCTGAGCGAGGCGCTGCAACTCTTCAAGGCCGACAATCCCACCGCCGTGGTCGGGCTTTACGGCGAGGTGCCGCAGAACACCTTCGGCTGGAGCAGTTCGACCGAGGCGACGTACAGCGCGCTCAATCCGCAATACGCGAGCGTGGCCGCGCTGGTCGATTACTACAGCCCGTCGCTGTACAACTACAACTACGACGGCACCGCGACCGGCGACGCCAACTGGAGTTCGGCCGCAAGCTTCGCCGTGTCCCAGTCGCGCGCGCTCGATACGCTCAACGGCACGTCGAAGAAAGTGCTGCCGTACATCACGCCGATCTGGACCGACAGCGCGGGGACGGAACATCTGCTTACCTACGACCAGATGACCTTCCGTCTCGACGCGTTGCGCGCGGCGGGCGCGGACGGCTGCATCCTGTGGATTTCGAGCAGTCAGGTCGATCCGTCGACGGGCGCGCTGCTTGTCATCGATACGACGTCGGGCTGGTTCAAGGCCGTGCTGGATTTCGCGCAGACGGCTTCCTGACGCAGCAAGGCGCTGTATGGCGTGCGCCTTCGCAGCCGATTTCGACGCTTGAGACGATCGGGCATATTCCTGAGCGCGCGCGGCATTCGCGCCAGACGCCCGCGCCTCTAAAGTCACTCCATCGAACGACGGCATCCGCCGTCTCAAGTCTGGAGTGGGTCATGAACGCATGGATCACCAAGCATGAACCGATGCCGGCGGGCTTTTTCGGCATCGCAGTGGGCGCGCTGGCGCTGGCGGGCGCGTGGCGCGTCGCGGCGAAGCTCTGGGAAGTGCCGACGGCGGCGGCACAGGTGCTGACCGTCGCCGCGCTCGTGGTGTGGGGCGCGATCACGGCGATGTATGCAATCAAGTGGATCGCGCACCGCGAGGCCGCGCGCAAGGAGTGGGCGCACGAAGTGCAGTCGTCGTTCGTCGCGCTCGGCCCGGTTTCGGCGATGCTGGCGGCGCAGGCGATCAAGCTCTGGTCGCCCGACGTCGCGCTGGCCTTGTTCGCGGTGGGCGCGGTCGTGCAACTCGGTGTCGGCGTGATGCTGCACGGGCGGCTCTGGCAGGGCGCGCGCAATGCGGAACTTGTCACGCCGGCGATCTATCTGCCGACCGTCGCGCCGGGCTTCGTGGCCGCGACCACGGCTGCAGCATTCGGTCTGCCCGAACTCGCGATGCTGTTCTTCGGTGCGGGCGCGCTCTCGTGGCTCGCGATCGAATCGATGCTGCTCAACCGCGCCGCGCATGCCGCCCCGACGGCGCCCGCGCTGCGCCCTGGCTTCGGCGTGCAACTCGCGCCGCCGGTGGTCGGCGGCGTGGCGTGGATGGCGATCACCGGCACGGCGGCGCATACGGGTTTGACGACGGGGCTGACCGGCACGACGGGTTTGATCGCTTACGCGCTGCTCGGCTACGGTCTGTATCAGGCGCTTCTGCTGCTGCGTCTGCTGCCGTGGATCCGTGCGCAAGCCTTCGCGCCGTCATACTGGGCCTTCAGCTTCGGCACGGCCGCGCTGCCCACGCTGGCGATGCTGATCGCGCAACGCGGCGCACCGCACTGGGAACACGAACTGGCGTTCGTGCTGTTCGCGGCCTCGAACCTCGTGATCGGCCTGCTGTTCTTCAAGACGGCCGCACTGCTGTGGGACGGCAAGCTGCTGCCGGCGCGCGCGGTGTCCTGATCGAGCGACACGTCATGCAAAAAAGCCTCACATTCGTGAGGCTTTTTTCGTTAAACGCGCGCTTGTTCAGGCGGACAGCTTCTGCATTTGCGCGTAAAGATCGGCCTTGCCCTCGAAGCCGATGCCCGGCAAATCCGGCATCGTGATGAAACCGTTTTCGACCTTCACGCCATCGGGGAAACCGCCGAACGGCTGGAACAGATCCGGATACGACTCGTTGCCGCCCAGCCCGAGCCCCGCTGCGATATTCAGCGACATCTGATGGCCGCCGTGCGGAATGCAGCGGCTGCGCGACCAGCCATGTTGATGCAGCATGTCGAGCGTGCGCAGATATTCGACGAGACCATAGCTCAGCGCGCAATCGAATTGCAGCCAGTCGCGATCCGCGCGCATGCCGCCGTAGCGGATCAGATTGCGCGCGTCCTGCATCGAAAACAGATTCTCGCCGGTCGCCATCGGCTTGTCGTAGTAGTTGCGCAGCGCGGCCTGCAATTCGAAGTCGAGCGGATCGCCCGCTTCCTCGTACCAGAACAGGTCGTATTGCGAGAGCGCCTTCGCGTACTGGATCGCGGTGTCGAGATCGAAGCGGCCGTTCGCATCGACCGCGAGTTTCTGGCCGTCGCCGAGCACGCTCAGAATCGAGTCGATGCGGCGCAGGTCCTCGTCGAGCGATGCGCCGCCAATCTTCTTCTTCACCACCGTGTAGCCGCGGTCGAGATAGCTGCGCATCTCGTCCTTGAGCTTGTCGTGATTCTGGCCCGGATAGTAATAGCCTCCCGCCGCGTAGACGAACACCTTGCGATTCGGCTCGCCGTTGCCGTAGCGGTCGGCGAGCAGTTGAAAGAGCGGCTTGCCCGCGATCTTCGCCACCGCATCCCACACGGCCATGTCGATCGTGCCGATTGCCACCGAGCGCTCGCCGTGGCCGCCGGGCTTCTCGTTGGTGAACATCGTCGCCCAGATTTTGTGCGGGTCGAGATTGTCGCCCGCGTCGTTGACGAGCGAAGCGGGATCGGCTTCGAGCAGGCGCGGAATGAAGCGCTCGCGCATGAGCTTGCCCTGACCGTAACGGCCATTCGAATTGAAGCCGTAGCCGACGACCGGTTTGCCGTCGCGGATCACGTCGGTGATCACGGCGACGAGGCTCAGCGTCATCTTGCTGAAGTCGATATAGGCGTTGCGGATCGGCGAACTGATCGGCAGCGTTTGCTCGCGAATCTCGACGATTCTCATAAGACGGTCTCCTGGATGGATGCGTGGGCGCGCAATGTGGATTGAGCGGTTTAAGCAGAGTGGCGCAATGGGACGTAGCATAGCCGCCGCCGGGCCGCCTATACTTCACCTCAATTCATTTCATTCTTTACCCAAAGTGAGAACTGATTCGACCTCCGACTTCGCGTTCTTCGTGCAGCTGGCGCGGCTCAAGAGTCTCTCGGGCGCGGCGCGCTCGATCGGCATCACGCCGCCGGCGGCGACCAAGCGGCTCGGCATCCTCGAAGAACGCTTCGGCACGCGGCTCGTCAACCGCACCACGCGCAGCGTGAGCCTGACGCCGGAAGGCGAGACTTTCGCGCGTTACGCCGCGCAGATTCTCGAACAGGTGCGCGAGATGGAGGACGCGATGGCCGGTTCGCCCGCCGATCCGCACGGACGCCTGCGCATCAACGCGACGCTGGGTTTCGGGCGCACCACGATTGCGCCGCTGGTGTCGGAGTTCGCGCGGCGCTATCCGCGTGTCGATATCCAGTTCGAGGTGACGGACCGGCCCGTCGATCTGGTCGAAGGCGCGTTCGATATGGCGATCCGTTTCGGCGAGTTGCCGGACCAGCGTCTGCGCGCGCGACGCTTGATGAGCAACCGGCGCTTTCTGTGCGCATCGCCGAAATATCTGGAACGGCATGGCGTACCGCGGCGCAAGGAAGATCTGGTCGATCACCGCTGCATCATTCATACGCAGAACGACGATGCGTCGGGCGTGTGGCGCTTCATGCAGGCGGACCATCTGGAAGCCTTGAAGGTGAGCGGCGCGCTGTCCAGCAACGATGGCGATATCGTGCTGCGATGGGCGCTCGACGGCCACGGCATTCTGATCCGCTCGGAATGGGATCTCGCGAAATACATCCAGAGCGGGCGGCTCAAACTCGTGCTGCCCGAGGTGGTGCTGCCGTCCGCCGATCTGTATGTCTACTATCCGGGCCAGCGCAACGAGTCACCGCGCGCGCGGGCTTTCATCGACTTTCTCGTCAAGCATTTCGAAGCGCCGTTCGTGCCCGTGGACGTGAGTCAGGCCGCGCCGGAAGGCAAGACGACGCGCAAACCGGCGCGTAAAAACGCGGGCAGGGCGAAGCGCTGAATGCACGCGGGGAAGTCGGGCGCGCAGCTTACGCGCGGCTTCCAGTGTTGGCTGACTCGCGCTAACATTCGCGTTTGCGCTGGTTTTTGTGTTTGTGCGTTCGTGAACCGCGACGGCCGCTTCGCTGCACGCGATGTGTCCCTGTCGTCGGACTGTGCCGGCGTCCATGCTGGATTCACCGACGCCGTTCATTGCGAGGCGTCCGCCTCCCGCTCCCCTCATCCATCGTCGGCTGAATGCGCTTCGTTCGGCCGGCTGGCGCTTTATGTCTGAAATCGATTCTCCGCTTCGTCAATCCGCCCCCGATACCTCGCGCGATGCATGGCCCGCCGTGGCCTCGCTCGCGCTCGGTTCGTTCGCTTCGGTGACCACCGAGTTTCTGCCGGTCGGCGTTCTGCCGGACGTGGTGAAGTCGTTCGGCGTGAGCGCCGGACACGGCGGCCTGATGATGACGCTGCCGGGCCTGTTCGCCGCGCTGGCCGCGCCGGGCGTGCTGCTCGTCGGCAAGCGGATCGACCGGCGTACGCTGTTGCTGGCGCTTTCGGTGCTGCTGCTGGCGTCGGCGCTCACGTCGGCGGTGTCGACGCAATTCGGCTGGATGCTGCTCGGACGCGCGATGGTCGGCGCCAGTCTCGGCGCATTCTGGTCGATGGCGCTGGCGGTCGCCGGGCGGCTGGTGCGCGCGGACCACGTGCATTACGCGGCGGCGGCGGTGTTCGGCGGGGCGACGACGGCGATGATCGTGGGCGTGCCGTTCGGCACCTTCGTCGCGGATCTGACCTCGTGGCGCGGCGCGTTTCTCGCGGCGGCGGCGCTCTCGGCTGTCGCCCTGATCGTGCAGATCGTTGCGCTGCCTGCGCTTCCGGCCACGTCCTCGGCGACGCCCGGCGCGGCGCGCCTGCTGGCCTTCGCGCGCAACCGCATGGCCCAGCGCAGCATGGCGACGATCACGCTGCTGTTCGCCGCGCACTTCGGCGCCTACACGTTTCTCGTGCCGCTCCTCAACGAAGCCGGTTTCGCGGGCAAGGACGCGACGTGGGTGCTGCTCGCGTACGGCGCGTTCGGTTTCCTCTCGAACGCGCTCGCGAGCCGCTACGTGGCGCGCAGCCTGCGTCACACGCTGCTCGGCGCGACCGTGCTGATGGCCGTCACGCTGCTGGCGCTGCCCGCGGCGACGGGCCTGC
>NZ_JAAGPN010000197.1:0-14839 GCF_017104805.1 Paraburkholderia sp. Ac-20347
CGCGCGATAGCCGGCGCGCAGTCCTTCGATGGCGAGCACGCGCGGCGCGTCGTCGGCGACCGGCGCGAGCGCGCGGCGCGGCGCGCTGTCGAACAGCTTGCGCGTGTAAGGATGCCGCTGCGTCGCGAACAGCGCCTCGGTCGCGCCTTGCTCGACAATCGCGCCATGCTGCATCACCGCCACGCGATGCGCGAAACGCCGCACCAGATGCAGGTCGTGCGTGATCAGCAGCACGGCGAGGCCGCGCCCGTCCGCGTCGGCTTCCTGCAGCTCGATCAGCAGATCGACGATCTGGCGGCGCACGGTCACGTCGAGCGCGGTGGTCGGTTCGTCGGCGATCAAGAGGCGCGGGTTGCAGGCGAGCGCCATCGCGATCATCGCGCGCTGGCGTTGTCCGCCCGACAATTGATGCGGATAGCAATCGACCTTGCGCTCGGGTTCGGCAATGCCGGTGCGCCGCAGCAGCGCAATCGCGCGTTCGCGTGCGGCCGCGCCGCGCAGATTCGCATGCAGACGCAGGCTTTCGCCGATCTGCCGCCCGATGCTCCAGAGCGGATTGAGCGCCGTCATCGGCTCCTGAAACACCATGGCGATGTCGCGGCCGCGCACGGCGCGCCATTGCGCCTCGCTCTTGTCGAGCAATTCGTGGCCCGCGAGCCGCACGCTGCCGCTGACCTGCGCGGCGTCGGCGAGACCGAGCAGCGCGAGCGCCGTGAGACTCTTGCCCGAGCCCGATTCGCCGACCAGCGCGACGCGCTCGCCGCGCGCGATCGTCAGATCGATGCCGCGGACGATGCGTCGCGATCCGATGCGAATGTCGAGGCCGTCGACTTCGAGAACTGGCGTCGTCATGAACGCTCCTGAGTGTTGTCGTGCGCGCGATGACGATCGGTCGACAGCGATTCGCGCAACGCATCGCCGATAAACGTGAGCAGCAGCAGCGTGACGACCAGCGCGGCAATCGCCGTCGCCGAAATCCACCACGCGTTGAGATGGTCCTTGCCTTCGGCCAGCAGTTCGCCGAGGCTCGGCGCGGGCGGCGGCACGCCGAGCCCCAGAAAGTCGAGGCTCGCGAGCGAGAGAATCGCGGCGCTCATGCGAAACGGCAGCCACGTGATGACGGGCGTGAGACTGTTCGGCAGAATGTGCCGCCACATGATCTGCCAGTCGGACAGCCCGAGCGTGCGCGCGGCCCGCACGTAATCGAGCGCGCGCTTTTGCAGGAATTCGCTGCGCACGTAATCGGACAGCGTGATCCAGCCGAACGCGGCGAGCAGCACGAACAGCAGCGCGAGGCTCGGTTCGAAGATCGACGACAGAATGATCAGCAGATAGAGGTCGGGCAGCGCGTTCCAGATTTCGATCAGGCGCTGGCCGAGCAGATCGACGCGGCCCGCGTGATAGCCCTGCAACGCGCCCGCGAGCACGCCGATCAGCGCGCCGCTGAGCGTGAGCGCGAACGCGAACAGCACGGAGCTGCGCAGGCCGTAGAGGGCGCGCGCGAATACGTCGCGGCCATAGGCGTCGGTGCCGAGCCAGTTTTGCGCCGATGGCGGCGCGGGAAACGGTCGCGCCGAGTGATAGTTCACGGTGTCGTAGCGGAACGGGCACGGTGCGTAGAGCGCGAAATTGCCGTCGCGCGAGAACTGGTCGCGTATGAAGGGATCGAGATAGTCGGCCTCGGTGGGCAGCGCGCCGCCGAAGTCGCGATCGGCGTAGACGTGCAGCGCGGGGAACAACCAGTGGCCGTGATAGCGCGCGACGAGTGGCCGGTCGTTGGCGATCGCGCCCGCGCAGAGGCTGGCGGCGAACAGCACGGCGAACACGATCAGGCTCGCCCAGCCCAGTCGCTGGCGGCGCAGACGTCGCCAGAATGGCGTCGATGCGGGCGAATCGTGCACGACGGGCGCGCCGCTTTCAATCGGCGCAAGGTCCGGCGCGGCCGGTTTTTCTGCGTCGAACGCGGGCTGCGCCTCGTCGCGCAGCGGTGTGATGGCTTCCATGCAGAACCCCGAAGTCAGCGGCCGTTGCCGCCGAAATGAATACGCGGATCGATCAGCGCGTAGGCAAGATCGCCCGCGAGCCGCGCGATGAGACTGACCACCGTGAACACGAACAGCGAGCCGAGCACGACCGGATAGTCGCGGCCCACGATGGCGTCGTACGAAAGGCGGCCCACGCCGTCGAGCGAGAACAGCGTCTCGATCAGTAAACTCCCGCTCACATAAGCGGCGATGAACGCGGCGGGCAGGCCGGTCGCGAGCGGCAGCAGCGCGTTGCGCAGCACGTGCCGCCAGACCACCGCGCTGCGCGCCGCGCCTTTCGCGCGCGCGGTCAGCACATACTGGCGCGCGAGTTCGTCGAGAAACGCGTTGCGCGTGAGCAGCGAGACCACCGCGAGACTGCCGGTCACCGACGCAGTCACCGGCAGCACCAGATGCCAGAGCCGGTCCAGCACGCGTTGCGCGAACGGCAGCGCGTCATGGCCTTCCGAGCCGAAGCCGCCGAGCGGAAACACATGCAGGAACAGATCGCCGCCGAACAGCATCATCAGCAGCACGCCGAGCACGAAGCCGGGAATCGCATAGGCGGCCAGCAGCGCGGCGCTGGTTGCGAAGTCAAACGCTGTGCCGCGATGCAGCGCCTTCGCAATGCCGAGCGGCACCGCGATCAGATAGGTGAGCACGAGCGTGAAGCTGCCGAGCGTGACCGTCACCGGCAATTTGCTGCGTATCAGCTCCCACACCGAGCGATGCTGAAAGAACGACTGGCCCAGATCGAAGCGCGCGTAATGCGCGAGCATGCGGACGTAACGCGTGAGCGGCGGCTGGTCGAAACCGAATTCGTGGTGGATCGCCGCGATCTGCGCGGGATCGACGCCTTCGTTGCCGTGATAGCCGCCGTTGCCGCCGCCGCCCTCGCCATGCATCGACGTGCCTTGCAGGCGCGCCATTACCTGCTCGACGGGACCGCCGGGCACGAACTGCATGATGATGAACGTGACCGTGAGCACGCCGAGCAGCGTGGGGATCATCAACGCGAGACGCCGGCCGATATAGGCGATCATGATGCGCTTACTCCTGTCGTTGCGCGAAAGCGGGCGCGTTCTGCGGCGCGGCGTGCCACCAGCCGATCACCCAGTCCATCCACGGATATTGCTTCGGCACCCGCGCGGGCGGCGCGATGCGGCGGTTCCACGCGACGCGCGCGTGCGTGATGTGCCACTCGGGCACCATGATGCGTTCGCAACGCAGCACGCGGTCGAGCGCGCGCGCCGCCGTCACCAGCGCGTGTTCGCTGTGCGCGTGCTGCACGTCGGCGATCAGCGCATCGACGGCGGGCGAGTTCACGCCCGCGTAGTTTTCCGAACCGGGCGTCTGCGCGGCCTCGCTGCCGAAGCGCCGCGCGAGTTCGCCGCCCGGCACACTCGCCGCGCGATAGCCGAGCGTCGTCATGTCGAAATCGAAATGCTTGAGGCGCTCGTTGATGACCGTCTGATCCATGATGCGCAGCCGCGCGTCGATGCCGAGCATGCGCAGATTGCGCACGATCACCATCAGGATGCGCTGCATGCCGGTGCCGTCGTCGAGCAGTTCGATCGTGAACGGCGCGCCCGATGCATCGCGCAGCACGCCGTCGCGGTACTGCCAGCCCGCGCTGTCGAGCAGCGCTTCGGCGCGCGCGAGATTGCGGCGCAGGCCGTCGCGTCCCGTGGTTTGCGGCTGCGGCGGCACCTCGCCGAATACCTCGGGCGGCAGCTTCGCGCGCAGCGGTTCGAGCAGTGCGAGTTCGTCCGCGTCGGGCGCGCCGCGCGCGGCGAATTCGCTGTCGTCGAAAAAGCCCTGGCTGCGTTCGTACTGCCCGAAGAACATGTTGCGGTTGATCCACTCGTAATCGAGCGCGAGACCCACGGCTTCGCGCACGCGCGGGTCCTGGAACTTTTTGCGGCGCAGATTGAAGAACAGGCCTTGCGCGTCGCTGATGCCTTGCTCGGCGAATTCCTGCTTGTGCAGCGTGCCGGCGGCGAAACCGGGACCGCTGTAATTGCGCGTCCATTGCTCGGCGCTGCCTTCGAACATGGCGTCGATATCGCCCGCGCGGAACGCCTGGAGCGGCGCGGAGTCGTCGCTGTAGAGGCGAAAGCTCACGGTGTCGAAGTTGAACATGCCGCGCCGCACGGGCAGATCCGCGCCCCAGTAATGCGGATCGCGCCGGTAAACGATTTCGCGGTTGCTCGCGCGCGAGGCGATCAGGTACGGGCCGCTCGCGATGGGCGGTACGGTCGCGAGCTGGTCGAAGCTGCGTGTGCCGCCCGCGGGCGTGCGCGCCCAGTCGCGCGAGAACACGTAGAGGTCGCCCGCGTCGAGCACGGCGCGTCGCTGCGCCGAGCGAAAGTCGAAGCGCACGGTTTGCGCGTCGAGCGCATGCGCCGCGCGGATCAGCGCGTAGCGGCCGCTGTAGAACGGCGACGTGGGCGCGCGGCTCAGGCATTCGAACGACCAGACGACGTCGTCGGCGGTCACGGGTTTGCCGTTCGAGAATCGCGCGGCGGGATTCAGATGGAAGGTCGCCGAGAGCCCGTCCGGTGCGATGGCCACGCGGTCGGCGAGCAGCGGATATTGCGTGCTGACGTCGTCGAGGCTGCGTTGCATCAGCGTTTCGAACAGCAAAATCGGCGCGGCCGGCGCGGCGTTGCCGCGCAGCAGGAACGGATTGAGCGAGTCGTACGAGGTGACGATGGGCGTGGCGTCGATGTAATTCGCGAGCCGCAGCGTGCCGCCGTGCGGCGGTGTGTCGTCGGCGTAGGGCAGGCGCGCCGGGACGACGGCGGGGCGGGCGTCGTCGAACAGGGCGAGGGTGGTTTGCCAGTGCGGTTGCGCTTCGTTGTTCGACGCGCCGTTCGTCGTGCCGTTTGCCTCATGACTCGCCGCATGCGCCATCGCCGTGACTTGCGCGAAGACGATCGCGCACACGCCTGCCCGGATGCGCGCGCGCCGCTTTGCGTTTTGCGGGAACGCGCTCATAGCCGCGCATTCCCGAACAAGGCACCGGAACGGAGCAGGGCGGCGCTCACAGATCGAATCGCGCGTTGAGCGCGAGCGTGCGCGGCGCACCGACGAACATATAGTCGGACTGGAGGAAGCCCCAGTAATGCCGGTTGAAAATGTTGTCGACTTCGGCGCGCAGCGTCACGCCATGACCGGCCACCGTCGTGCGATAACTCAGCCCCGCGTTGAACAGCGTGAAGCTCGGCAGCACGTAGTTGTTGTTCGCATCGGCCATCATGCTGCCGTAGTAATGCGCTTCGGCGTTCGCGGTGAGGCCCGTCACGCCCGGAATGCGATCGCTCAGTTGCAGCGTGGCCTGCCAGCGCGGAATGCCCTCGATGCGCTTGCCGATCAGATCGGCCTCGGTTTCGCTATACGTGCCCGCTTCCCAGGCCGTGCTCGCGGCCACACGGAAGCCCGCAGGCAGATCGACGTGACCGTCGAGTTCGAGGCCGTTGATGCGCTCCTTGCCGTTCGAGACGTAGACGTTCTGCGCGTTGCCGTACTCCGCGCCGCGCTCGATGCGGAACAGCGCCGCCGACGCACCCACATGGCGGCCGTCGTATTTCACGCCCACTTCATACTGCTTGCTCTTGATCGGATCGAGCACCTGGTTCGCGTTCGCGTAGCCTTCGGCTGCCGTGCCGCCGTCTTCGAGCGCTTCCACATAGCTCGCGTAGAACAGCAGGTCGCTGCGCGGACGGAACATCAGCGCGAGCGTCGGCGTGACCGGATTCTGCGTATAGCTGACCGGCGACGTGGACGGCGAAGTCCACGACGTCTGGTGATAGCTCGTGTAGCGGATGCCCGCGAGAATCGACCAGTATTTCAGGAAGCTCAGCGTATCGCTCGCGAAAATCGACTTCTGCTGCGAGTTGAAATTGTTGTACTGCTGGCTGTAATCGTAGGTGCCGTCCCACGTGTGCTGCGTGATCGTGTCGTAAAGATTATTCGAGCCGATATCGGTATAGAGCGAGGCCGGCACGGTTTTCTTCGTGAGCCATTGCTGGGACACGCCCAGCACGACCTGATGATCGACCGGGCCGGTCGAGAACTTGCCTTCGAGCGTGGCCTGCACGACGTCGTAAATCGACGATCCGCGCGAACGGTTCAGATAGGTGTTGAAGTCGCCTTGCTCGTTGAGCAGATCGAGCCACTGGCCGGAATAATTGCGTTCGTCCTTGCTGTGGCTATAGTCGATGCTCGCTTTCCAGACGGGATCGATCTGCCAGTGCAGACCGCTGCTGACGAAATACACGTTCGAATTGAAGAACGTATCGCCGTAAGCGGAGAGATTCGTGCGTCCGCTCGGCGCGCGCGGCAGGCTCGTGCCGGTGTAGTCGCTGAGCATGACGTCCTGAATGCCGCCGTCGACCTTGCGCGACTGATAGAGGCCGTCGAAGGTCCACGTGAGCGAGCGCGTGAGGCGCGCATCGAGCGACAGCGACTCCGAATTGCGCAGCACGTGCGCATCGTTATAGGTGTCGCCCTGTTCGTGCGTGATGTTGAAGCGATAGCCGAACATGCTGTCCGGTCCGAAGCGGCCGCCCGTGTCGATATGCTGGCTGAACACGGAATCCGAGCTATAGCCCACGTCGGCGCTGAACGTGAAGGTGTCGGTCGGCTTCTTCGTCACGAAATTGATAATGCCGCCCGGCGCGCCGAAACCGTACATGAAGCCCGATGCGCCCTTGAGCAACTGAATCGATTCGAACGACTCGACCGGCAATTCGACGGTCGTCATATAGAACGGCAGGCCGTTGATCTTGTAGCCGTTGTAGTCGTCGAGCGGAATGCCGCGCACGTTGATCGAATAGGCGTTGAACGAATAGGTGTCGCCGAGCGACATCACGGCCGCGTCTTCCGAGAACACCTTGCCGAGCGATTTCACCTGGCGGTCTTCGAGTTCCTGCTGCGCGACCACGCGCGTGGAGAACGGCGTTTCCAGATCGGAGCGCGTGCCGAGCGCGCCGCTCGACACTTTCGGCGCCTGCTGGCGCGTGCCGTTGATCGTCACCGTGGCGAGGCTGTGGACTTTGTCGCCGCTTTTATCCGCGCCCGATGCAGTATCGTTCGCGGGATTCTGCGCGGTGTTCGAGTTGTCGTCGGCGTGAGCAAGCGTGGCGGTCAACGTGCCTGCGCCAATCAGCAACGCCGGAATCACCCGCAAACGGAATATGCTTTTTCTCATACGTAGTAGTCCGATATATTTATATTGATGGCAGCCAGGCACGCCTTGGCGAGAAGGTCAGACTCGACCGGGTATCAGGGGAACAGCGGTATCAATGCGCGGGCAACGGATCGAGCGCGCGTGCGCCTTCGATGTGCGCGCTCAGAATCTCGATGAAGTGCTCGAAAGCCTGATCGGGAACCGACGCATCGCGTACGAAGAGTTCCTGCAGGCAGAGTCCGCGAATGAAACACGCGATCACGTAACGCGTGAGCCACGGCGCGGGCGCCTGGTCGATGCGCGTATTCGCCGGATGATGGCGCATGTCGTCGCCGATCGAATGCGTGAGCAATGCCGCGTTGAAACGCTCGCGCAGATCGGCGTCGCTGCGCAGCGCGCCGTAGAACTCCTGCGTCATCGCGAACGTCTCGCGCATTTGCGCGCGCCACACGCGAACTTCGTCGCGTACGCTCGCGCCGTTTTCGATACGCTGTTCGAGCGTGTCGAGTTTGCCGCTGATCCACGCCACGTAGGCGGCCACCAGCAATTCGTTTTTGTGCGGAAAGTGATGGAGCAGCGCGCCGCGCGACAGTCCCGCGCGCTGGCAGATTTCGCTGATCGACGCCTTGGCGAGACCGACTTCGGCGAGGCAGGCGAGCGTGGCGTTGATGAGCGCGACGCGCGCCGCCGTGCTGCGTTCGTGTTGTGTGCGCCTGACGCGTGGTGCGGTATTCGGAGTGGCGTTATTCATGGTGCTGGGCAAAAACGTCGTGCGGCGCACGTCGAATGGCGGCGTATCGCGGACGTTCCAAAAGCGTTACGGCGAGATACAGTACGGTTGGTATGTTATTGAGCGCGCATCACCGTGTCCAAGAAAATTCCCTCACATGCTTATCTGCCGGACGTGCGGTGGCGTACGGTAATCCCGCACGGTTTGATTCGCGTGCGAGCGACTTGAGGCGCGCGCGGATATAACACCGCTATAACGCCGCTATAACGCCGACAAAGCGGTCCCCACGCGCAATCGCGCTAAGATCGTCGCTTTCCCGATTCGATGTTTCGTGCCATGTCTACGTCGCGCTCCATTCCACCGCTTCTTTCGCTGCGCGTCTTCGAGGCCGTGGCGCGGCATTTGAGTTTTACCGCGGCGGCCGAGGAGCTTCACGTCACGCAAAGCGCCGTGAGTCATCACATCAAGAAGCTCGAAGACGATCTCGGGCGGCGCCTGTTCGAGCGGCGCGCGCGCGCCGTCACGCTGACGAGCGACGGCCAGGCGTATTTCGAACACGTGCACGCCGCGTTCGATCTATTGCGTCGCGGCACCGACGCAATGCGCGCGCCGCGTCACGCGGCGGGCACGCTGACCGTCGGTCTGCTGGCCTCGTTTGCCACGCGCTGGCTCGCGCCGCGTCTGCGCGATTTTCATGCGGTGTTTCCCGATGTCGATGTGCGTCTGCGTCCCGATATCGCACTCGCGGATGTTTCGCAGGGCGACGTGGACGTGGCGATTCGCTACGGCCGCGGCGTCTGGTCCGGCGTGCAAACGCAGAAACTGATGCCCGAGCGGCTTTCCGTGGTGGGCGCGCCGGAACTGCTTGCGGCGCACGGTCCGTTCACGCGCGCTGACGACCTGCTGCGGCTGCCGATTCTGTTTTCGCACAGCAAACAGCCGTTCGAATGGGACGCATGGACCGCGCGGTTCGGCGTGGATCTGAGCGCGGCGCGCGCCGTCCATCTGCATGACTACAACATCGTCGTCGAGGCGGCGCTGGCCGGGCAGGGCGTGGCGATGGGCCGGCATCGCCTGATCGCGCCGCAACTCGCCAGCGGTGCGCTCGTGCCGGTTTTTCCCGAGATGACGCTCGACGATCCCGAAATCGGCTGGTGGCTCGTCACGCGGCCCGGACCGCGCAGCGAAGCAGCGAATGCGTTCTGCGACTGGCTCATCGCGGTCGCCGAAAACGAGTGCGATAGCGACGACGGAAGCGACGACGACGCCTCGTCCGCATCGACGCATTAGTTCCGCTCATGGCGGGGCGGCAAGGATTGATTGGTCGCGGGCGAGGCGAATGGCTAGGATCGGGTTCCTGAATCCAGCAACCCGCACCACGCGAGGAACCCTGCCATGAACACCGCACTGAACACCGCGAACGCATCGCCCGAAACCCTCAACGCGTCCACCATTTCGGCGCGCGTCGCCGCGCTCGGGCTGACGCTCGAACCGGCCGCCGCGCCCGCCGCCAATTACGTGTCGTTCGTGCAGGACGGCCATCTGCTCTACATTTCCGGACAGATCGCGCGCCGCGATAACGCCGTGCCGTACGCGGGCCAACTGGGTGCCGACGTGACGGAAGCCGATGGCATCGAAGCGGCGCGTCTGTGCGCGCTCGGCGTCGTCGCGCAGATCGCCGCCGCGACGGGCGACCGGCTCGAGCGCGTCGCGCGCGTGGTCAAGCTGGGCGTGTTCGTCGCGAGCGCGCCGGGATTCAGCCGCCAGAGCGTGGTGGCGAACGGCGCGTCCGATCTGATCGTCGACATTTTCGGCGATGCCGGGCGGCATGCACGCAGTGCGGTCGGCGTCGCGATGTTGCCCGCGGGCGCGGCGGTCGAAGTCGATGCCGTGGTCGCGCTGCGCGAACTGTGAGCGCAGGGATTTTCGAGGAGACCGCATGACCACGAACACTATCCTGACCGACGCCGCCGTCGACGCACTGCGCGCCCAGACGCCCGGCACGCGCACGACGACGCATTTCAATCACGCGGGCGCATCGCTGCCTTCGTCGGCCACGTTGAGCGCGATTCACGCGCAGCTCGAACGCGAGGCGACGCGCGGGCCGATGGAAGCGGGCGTCGCCGCCAGCGCCATCACCGACGACGCGCGCGCGCTCGCCGCCACACTGTTCAACGCGCAGCCCGACGAGATCGCGCTGACCGGCGGCAATTCGCAAGGCTGGGGCGCGGCGTTCGCGGCGCTGGGCGGCTGGAACCCGGGCGAGCGCATGCTCGTCGGACGTCACGAATGGGGCGGCAATCTGGCCGCGATGCAGTTCGCGGCGCAGCGGGCGGGCGCGACGATCGACGTGATTCCTTCGCGCGCGGACGGCACGATCGATACGGCGGCGCTCGCCTCGATGATCGACGAACGCGTGCGTCTGATCGCGCTCACGTGGCTGCCCGCGAATGGCGGCCTCATCAATCCGGCCGACGCCGTGGGCGCGATCGCGCGGCGCTTCGACATTCCGTATTTCGTCGATGCCGCGCAGGCCGCCGGACAGATCCCGATCGACGTCCGGACACTCGGCTGCGACGTGCTGTGCGCCGCGCCGCGCAAGGCGTTGCGCGCGCCGCGCGGCACCGGCTTGCTGTATGTGCGGCGCGGGTTTCTCGACCGTTTGACGCCCGCGTACGTGGATCGTCATTCGGCGCCGCTCGATGCGCGGGGCGAGCCGTGTCTGCGTGACGACGCCGGTCGGTTCGAGTCGGCGGAAACGTCGATGGCGCTGCGTGCCGGACTCGCGAATGCCTTGCGCGAGGCGCTGGCGATTGGCGTGCCCGCGATTCGTCAGCGTATCGATCAGATGGCGACGCGGTTGCGGCAGCGTCTGGCCGAGACCGAGGCGGTCGAGTTGCTCGACGAAGGCGTCGAACGGTCCGGCCTGGTGGCGTTCAATCTCGCGGGCCGCGATCCGCAAGCCGTGCAGGCCGCGTTGGCGGCGCGCGGGATCTCGATTGGATTGAGCGGCGTGGCCTATACGCCGCTCGACATGCGCGCGCGCGGGCTGACGAACGTGGCGCGGGCGTCGGTCAGCTATCTCACGACGGATGCGGAAATTGCGCGGCTGGTCGCGGCGATAGCGGAGATAGCGTCGGTTGCATGACGGCTGTTTTGCGCGTCCGGCCGGTTCGCGCTTCTTATAAGGAGCATTTCAGGCAGGATCCACCTCTTTGTGCTACATTTATGAGGCATATAGGAGGTGAGCGGTGGAATACACCCTGCAGATATTCCTGGATGACCGCTGGATCGACAGCGCTCAGGTGGAATTCCGCGACGGCCGGTGTCAGTGGGATTTCGAGGTCATGTACGCGGTCGATCATACGCATGACCCGTTGTCGCTCGTCGAGCCCGTGGACACCGAATTCCGCTTCGGCCGCGCGCTGCCGGCGTTCCTGTACGACCTCGTGCCGCAGGGCGCGGGCCGACGCTTCCTGCTCGGCGAACTCAAGCTGCAGGACGGCCCGGACGCGGATTTTCCGCTGCTCGGTGCGGGCGCGTTCAATCCCATCGGCCGCATCCGCGTCGCCGAGGCGGTGGCGTATTTCGAGTCGCACGTGCGCCGGCATCCGGACGCGCGCGGCTTGCCGGGCATGTCGATCGACGACGTGGTCGAGCGCAGCGCCGACTTCAAGGAACGCATGTATCTGCACGGCATGCTGGGAACCGGCACGACCGGCGTGCAGGGCGCCGCGCCGAAATATCTGCTCACACGCGACCGGAACGGCCTGTTGCACGGCGACGCGGTCCTGCCGGACGCGCAGGCGGCCCAGCACCTGATCGCCAAGCTGCCGCGCGGCAACACGGCCGCCGATCTCAAGGTTCTGCACAACGAGGCGGCTTATATGCGCGTGGCCGCCGAGATCGGCATTCGCACTTATGAGCATCTGCCCAGCCTGCATGGCGACGTGCTGCTGATTCCGCGCTTCGACCGGCGCGTGCGCGATGGCCGCGTCGAGCGGCTGCATCAGGAAAGCGTGGCGTCGTTGCTGGGTCTCAGCGGCTTCGATCAGCGTCCGGATCTTTTCGAGGTCGTGGCCGCCATCCGCCGGGTGGCGACCGATCCGCACGCCGAAACGCTCGAGTTCATCAAGCGCGATGTGCTCAACCTCGCCATGCGCAACACGGACAACCATGCGCGCAACACCGCCATGCAGCTTGTCGACGGACGCCAGCAACTGACGCCGTTATTCGATTTTGCGCCGATGTATCTCGATCCCGAACTGGTGCCGCGCACGCTCCGGTGGTATCGGCCGGATGCCACGCGGGTCGAGCTGACCGAGTGGGGCGACGTGCTGGCCGCGCTGCCGGTCGGCGCGGACGAAAGGCAGCGCCTTGGCGAAGCGCTCGGGCGTTTCGCCACCCAGGTCGAGCGCCTTCCCGACATCATGCTGGCGCAAGGCGTCGATCACGACATCGTGCAGTTCCTGACGCCCGCCATCGACACGCAGGTCCGGCAACTCACGGCCCTGAATCCCGATTCCCGTCATTCCTAGAGAACGCGTATGCCTCGTCGTAACCCTCTGAGCCGTGAGGAACAGAACGCCCAGCGCCGGGAATTCTATGAGCGCATCGAGCGTGGCGAACTGAGCATCGCCGACGCAATGAAGGCGATGCGGAAAATGACGGGCCTGACGCAAGCGGAATTTGCCGCGCATCGCGGCGTGAGTCGGCGCGTGATTCAGGACATCGAGCGCGGCACGGGCAATCCGACCGTGGAGTCGCTTAACAGCATTGGCAAGCTGTTCGGGCTTCAGGTGGGGTTTGTCAGGCGGCGGCGTGGCGAGGCGGTTGGTGGGGTGTCGGAATAGGAGGTGTTGGGTTGCGGGTAGAAGTTGCGATGCTATTCACCAAAAGACGAATTTGGCCTTCCCCCGCGTTCCCGGACAGGTAAATTAGCCCGTCATGCGTTGCTCGAACTGAACCGGGCTAAGGAAGTTCAGTATTGAATGTCGGCGATGCGGATTGTAGAAGCGCTCGATGTAATCGAACACGTCGGCCCGCGCCGCGTCCCTCGTGCGATAGATACTTCGGTTCACACGCTCTGTCTTCAGGATGCTGAAGAAGCTTTCCATCGCGGCATTGTCCCAACAATCACCACGACGACTCATGTTGCAGGTAATGCCTTGCTGCCTGAGGAGCGACTGGAAGCCCTCGCTTATGTATTGGCTGCCCTGGCCGCTGTGATGTATCAATCCGGCTAGTCGCCCTCGACGCCAGAGCGCCATCAGCAACGCATCGGCCACCATCTTTGCATGCATCGTATTGCTCATCGACCAGCCGACGATGCGGCGCGAGTACAGGTCACTGCTGCAGTGCCCGCCTGTTTAGTCCCTCGTTGAGATGTGCTGATGGTTGGGTAGTTTGGGCATCTCGGCTGCTACGCGATGTCTAGTCGCTGATCGCCGACCTTCTCGTGTATGCGAACAACGACTTGGCGCTACGAAGGTTGACCAGCGCCGTCGTTGAACCTCACGAGAATCAGCGCGGGACAGGAAGGCCCGATTTTCTTCGCGCGAGCCGGGTGTCACGATGGATTGTGTTCGTGCCACGCCTGCGCCGTCGCTGGTTAGTGGGCACGCCCCTATGGCGATCACCGGGCTGCGTGGCAGCGGATGGGCTGCTGAGTTCGTGCTGACGGAATCGCGCTACGACCGTATCGATACATTTGAGCCAAGCATGTACGTGCTATATCGTTGATGCGTGATGAGTGCGCAGGCTGATCGCAAGAGGTTGGGGAGGCGCTGTGACTGTTTGGCATCGTTGCTCGCGCGTAGGCCAGCCTATAGAACTTGTCCTGGATGCCACACGTTGTTTGGAGCTGTCGCGGATTGCTCAAGGCTCCTTCTGACAGCGCGACGCGGGTGTTGGTGAAGTATTGTCCTGATCTCCCGTAGGCGCAGGCTACGTAGCGCGAGTGCGAGGCGTTTGTACTGCCTATCCGGTCGGCAGGGGGCGCAGGCGCGATGACGATGGAATGTCGTGGAATTCTGGATGAGTCGTGATGTTACCGGGCTATCGCTTTAACCCTTTTTCTTGATTGTCTGGGCAGACCTTGTAAATCAATGGGTTAAAGAGGGGTTGGAAATTTGGGTATTTTGCTGGTAAAAGGTAATAGCGCTTTGAAATCAATGGTGTAGGGATGGGCCCGTCTAGTTCGCTGCCGCGTAGGCAGCTGAGAAAGTCTCAACCCGCCGCGCCGGATATGTCGCTGTGTTCGCTGCCGCGTAGACAGCTGAGAAAATCAGAAAGCGGCTCTACCTGTTCGCTCGGCGGTTCGCTGCCGCGTAGGCAGCTGAGAAACTATACCGAACGCCAACGTGCGCCGGTACGAATGTTCGCTGCCGCGTAGGCAGCTGAGAAAGTCTGAATTCGCCCCGGCTACTGATGTGCTCGAGTTCGCTGCCGCGTTGGCAGCTGAGAAATATCGCGGTGCGATGAACAATCAGCTTTCCACGGTTCGCTGCCGCGTAGGCAGCTGAGAAAAGAAGGCGTACGGCGATCCGGAACTCGTGCGGGTTCGCTGCCGCGTAGGCAGTTGAGAGAGCGAGCAGCGGCTGATCGCCGGGCGCGCGCGAGTTCGCTGCCGCGTAGGCAGCTGAGAAAACATGGACGCCATCGCGGAACGGCCGTACTGCGTTCGCTGCCGCGTAGGCAGCTGAGAAACTGGAGAAGATCGTTGGGAACGACTTCTGGCCGTTCGCTGCCGCGTAGGCAGCTGAGTGTTGATTTGCAGTAGAAACTGACCCACTTTTTGCATCTAAAACTGACCCACCCTCGTGGCGCAGAATCATCACTCCTGCGCGCCAACTTCTTCGTCTTTTACTGTCTTAGGTGAGGTTTTGCGGG
>NZ_JAAGPN010000198.1:0-14169 GCF_017104805.1 Paraburkholderia sp. Ac-20347
ACGCGCGGCCCCGAAGCGGCAGAGGGGCCGGCAGCCCAGGCGCTCGCCGCCGTCCAGCCCGCCCAACCCGCACAAACGGCCAGGCGCAATGCACGGCGCGCCGGCACGCAGCGCGACAGAATGAATTTCATCGAGAATCCGGCTCTTTATGCGTATTGACTGAAATGGATGAAACCGGCACGGCACCGCAATTTCAGTGCCGCAGCGCGCTTCGCCCGTCATTAAACCAGACAAAGGGCGCAAGCCGCCGCAGGTGCGTCATACCGTTCAGCGTTTGAGCCGCAACACAAACAAAAACGTCGCCAAACGGCGACGTTGTGCGGAATAACAGGAAGAAACCGGACTATTCGATGGCGAAGGACGCCGACACGCGATATCGGTCGATCAACCGGTCAAGGCGCGGCCTGGCGACGGTGCTCGTCGTCGGCTTCGCTCTCGAAGGGCGCGGCGCTCACGCGCAGCGCGACACCGGCGAGCCGGCGGCTTTGCAGCTCGCGCGCGACCGTTTCGCCGACGTACGGCACTTCGGAATCGAGTTCGAGGTCAGCGTGCGCGTTCGGCGTGCCCGCGTCGTACACCGTGACGCTCTTGGCGTAATGCCCGAGTTCGCGCTCGAAAAAATCGCGCACATCCTGTTCGCTACAGGTCTCGGGCACATTCCAGACGGTCAGGTGCATGATGGCTTACCAGGGGCGGCGCGGACGATCCGCGCGCACGCGCACGGGTTGCAGGCTCTGCTGAGCCTTCGCGCGAGTCCAAACCGCCTGACCAAGCAGGGCCGCAACAGCAAGCAGCAACAGGCTGGACGCAAACATTTTGCTCTCTCCTTTATTGATCACAGTCAGGATAGTCCCATTCGGCGACGTGTGCGCTGCGTCAAATTGTCAATCAGCGCGCCGCGCAAATCGAGGTTGGGATCGCCGAGCACGACGGCGTCGGGCGCGTCGATACGCAGCGTCACGCTCACGCCGGGCGGCACCTGCGCCTTGAACAGATCGACGGTTTCCTCGACCACCGACGCCACCTGCACCGGCAGACGCGCCGGGTCAAGGCGCGTCATCGCGGCTCGCCGACGTGGTGTCGCCGTCAGCGCCGCATTGCATGCGCGTGAGTTGATCGTACTGATGAGACCAGTTGCCCGCGATGGCCGCCTGCGCCTCGGACAGCGTGATGCGCCCCGCGCAGACGCAGCGCTTGAGGCGCACGGTCAGCAAGGACTTGCGGCGCTCGCCCGCGTGACCACCCCAGGGCAGCAAGTCGAAATTGGCGGACGCGTCCGGCGAACCGCCGAGCAGGATCGGCACGCGCCGGTCGAGTGCGTACGTCACGCCGTCTTCGGCGTCGATGCCGCGCGCCGTGAGCAGGCGCGCCTTGAGCGCCATCGCCTGATCGAACGGGGGCGCGACGCTGTCGGCGTAACCCGTCCGGCAGATGGTGTCCGAGACGGAATCCTGCGTCACCCGGGCGTCGAGCAGACGTGGGTCTTGCGCGCGCGCGGGCGCGCTGCCGAGCAGGCCGCCTGCCGCAGCCGCCAGCACCATGCCGTGCACTGCACGCGTCCATTTGCGCGAGCGTCGCGCGTGCGCACAACGGGCGCCGCCTGTTGCCATGCGACGCACGGCTCGAGATATGTCTGCCAATTCTGCGTTCATGGTTCAGCGCATCTACGCTGCCGTAAGATGCGCATTGGATGGTCAATGCCGGGTAATTAAAACACATTCGAATTTTCAGGTGGTGAAACCCCACCACAACCCTTTTTTACGAAAGATAGAAAACCCGCGAGGCCCAATATTTCGCCGATACACCGCGACGGCGCGCGGCGAGCCTCCGTCGAATGTTCCGGCGAAACCGTCGAGGCAAGCCAAGTCTGCGAATTCAATGGTATTTTTTATTTCGCATAACCAAGCAATTGCGACGAAGGTGCATATGCACCTTCGTGCCGATCAAGCTGAATCGAGACTGACTTTCATGCCTGCCGGGTCATCGCGCAAGCCTGGCCGTTCGGTCGATGGCGGCGTCATACCCGATAGCGCATAATGACTCGCCCGTCTGGCTTCGGCCCGGCTCAGGCGGCATCTTCGAAGCAACGCAACCGAGCCACATCAAGCAACGCCATTACGCGAAGAAACGAGGAATCCCCATGTCCATCACCCTGTATCAAGCTTCGGTGCCCGTGCTCACGCGCGGCCTCGCCAACCTGCAGACGATCATCGGCAAGGCACAGGCCCACGCGGCGGAAAAGCAGATCGACCCCACGGTGTTCACCGGCGCGCGACTGTTCCCCGACATGCTGCCGCTGCTGCGCCAGATTCATATCGCCACCGACACGGCCAAGGGCTGCGCCGCCCGTCTCGCGGGCGTGGAAGCGCCGAAGTTCGACGACGTGGAAGTGACGTTCGACGAATTGCACGCGCGCATCCAGAAAACCATCGACTACCTGAACACGTTCAAGCCCGAACAGATCGACGGCAGCGAAGACAAGGCCATCACGCTCAAGATGCGTTCGGGCCCGATCGAGTTCACGGGCCTGAGCTATCTGCTCACGTTCGTGCTGCCCAACTTCTTCTTCCACGTGACGACCGCGTACGACATCCTGCGTCACAACGGCGTCGAGCTGGGCAAGCTGGATTATCTCGGCGGCCGCTAAGGCGAGCGTCCGAAGGCAAGCATCCGCTGGCGCTTTTCGCTCGATCAGTCGAGCGAGAGGCGCAACGCGAAACCGATCAGGGCCGAGGAAAACGCCCACTTCTGCACGGTTTGCGCGAGCGGATGCTTGCGCAGCAACACGGCGATGCGCGCCGCGCCCAGCGCATAGATCACGTCGAAGATCGCGCACACGATCACCAGCACGACGCCCAGTTCGAGCACCTGCAGCCAGACGGAACCGGCTTCCGGACGAAGAAACTGCGGCAGCAGCACCGAACAGAACAGCAGCGCCTTAGGATTGAGCAGATTGGTCAGCAGACCCTTGAGGAAATCGGCGCGCAACGGCCGCGCAGCCGCACCGCCCGCCTCGTCCGGCAGCGCGAACACCGGCGCGCGGAAAATCTGCACCGCGATATACGTGAGGTAGAGCGCGCCCGCGTAGCGCACCACTTCATAAAGCCACGGCGCGTTGCGCAGCAGCGCCGCGAGGCCGCAGGCGGAGAGCGTCACGTGCGTGGCGCGCGCGAGACCCAGCCCGCAGGCCGCCGCGAAGCCGCGCCGTGCGCCCCGGCTCATGCTGGTCTGCATCACGAGCGCCATGTCCGCGCCGGGCAGCGCGCAGACCACGATCAGGGCAGCAATGAACATGAGCAGCAAATGGGCGGAAATCATGATGGCCTCGCTTGAAAGAGGCTCTATGATGCCGCCAACGATGGAGTGACTTCTGGCGTAATCGTCGAGAAAATCTATACTTTAGAGCGAATTGCCCTAAAATTTCGCCACCCTTAAATGGAAGGCACCACTCGCCATGAGCGACCTCGACAAGCTGGACCGCGCGATCCTGCGCGCGCTGCAAACGGACGGCAGAATGCCGAACGCGCGGCTCGCCGAAACCGTCGGTCTGAGCGAGACGCCCTGCGCGCGCCGTCTCAAGCGGCTCGAACAGGACGGTTACATCGAACGCTATCGCGCGATGCTCTCGCGTCGCGCGCTCGGCTACGGCGTGGTCGCCTACGTGTCGGTGCGCTTCGCCGTGCACGACCGCGCGCTCGCGGACCGTTTCGAGCGCGAAGTCTGCGCGATCGAGCGGATACTGTCGTGTCACAACGTCGCCGGCACGGCGGACTATATTTTGATGATCGTCGCGCGCGACCTCGACGACTACGGCACCTTCATGCGCGACGAACTGCGTTCGTTGCCGGGCGTGACCTCGGTCGAATCGGCGCTGTCGATGCGCGAAGTGAAGTCCGAGGGCAGCTTGCCCCTGCCGTGAATGCCTGACGCCCCTCTTTTACTTTTCGAACCGGAGCTATCGATGACCCCAGAACAGGCGCGAGCCGAAGAATCCGCCGCGATGGACCGCGTGCTGACCGCCACCCAGCGCGTGAAAACGGCCTTCAACGCCTTGCAGACGCAGTTTCCGCCCGAGGGCGAAGGCCGTCCGTCGCAATTCGCGTTGACAGCATTCGACGCCGCGCTGCAGGAACTCGAAGACGCCCAGGCGGCCTTCGACGAACTGCTGAACGACCTGCTCGACGGCAATCGCTAATCAAACCGGCATGAACGCATGACGCAAGACGCCACGCCGGCGATGCCGGTCGTCACGGTGCTGGGCGCCGGTGTCGTCGTCCAGCGCGACGGCGCATGGCTGCTCGGACTTCGGCAAAGCCGCTGGGGTTTCGATACCTGGGGCTTTCCTGGCGGCAAGGTCGAAGCCGGCGAAGATCCGCTCGACGCCGCCGCGCGCGAACTGCTCGAAGAGACCGGCCTTGAACTGCGGTCGGCACGCGGCACGCAGTGGGCGAGCGGCTGGCTCGAAACGGGCCGCGTGCGCCACGTCACGCTGTTCGTCGAAGGCGAGGCCGACGGCACGCCCGTCGTCGCCGAACCGGAAAAGTGCGCGCGCTGGGCCTGGTTCACGCGCGACACGCTGCCGCCCAACCTCTTCGAACCGACGCGGCTGTATTTCGAAACGCGCTAACGCCGCGCGGCCGGGTTCAAACGCTCAAGCGCTGACGTAATCAAGCGCCCAACTGCCGCACGAAGGCCGCGATCCGCTCGCAGCCTTCGACGAGCCGCGCATCGTCGACCACGAAGCCGAGCCGCACGTAGCCGCTCGCGGTGTCGCCGAACGCACTCGCATCGAGCAGCGACACCTTCTGCGCCTCGAACAACTGCCACGTGAATGCGTGCGGATCGAGCCCGGTGCCTCGCACGTCGATCATCATGAACATGCCCGCTTCGGGCAACAGACAGCGCAAGCCGGGCACGCAGCTCAAATGCGCATACACGAGATCGCGCCTGCGCCGATAAATCGCGCGCATCTCCGCCACCACGTGCGCGCGCTCCTCCAGCGCCGTAAGCGCCGCCTGCTGGATGAAGCCCGGCAGCCCATAGAACATGCAGAGCGCGAGACGGCCGAGATGGCCGATCAGCGTTTCGGGCGCGATCACCCAACCCAGCCGCCAGCCCGGCATCGCATGCGACTTCGACAGACTGCCGAGCGTGACGGTCCGCTCCGCCATGCCGTCGAGCGTGGCGATGCTCACGTGCTCGCGCTCGAACGTGAGATCGGCGTACACCTCGTCGGACACCACCCAGAGATCGTGGCGCTGCGCGAGTTGCGCGATGCGTTCGAGATGTTCGCGCGGCATCACCGCGCCGGTCGGATTGCACGGCGTGGCGAAGAAAATCGCCCGCGTGCGCGGCGTAACGGCGGCTTCCAGCGCATCGCAATCGAGATGAAAACCGCGTTCGGGATCGACGGGAACCGGCACGAGCGTCGCGCCCGACGCGCGAATCGCCGCCTCATAGGTCAGATACATCGGCTCGGGCACGAGCACTTCATCACCCGCTTCGCATAAACAGAGCGACGACGCGAACAGCCCGTTCTGCGCGCCCGCACAAAGCATCACGTTTTGCGGGCCAACCTCACGCGCGCCCGACTCGCGCTGCATGCGCGCGATGGCTTCGCGCAACGGCTCGCGGCCCATGATCGACGTGTAGTGCGTATCGCCTTCGCGCAGCGCCGCCACGGCGCGCTCGACGATAGGAGCCGGCGTCGCGAAGTCAGGATCGCCGACGCTCAGAATGATCACGTCCTCGCCGCGCCCGACCGCCTGCTGCGCGGCATGATGGATTTCCCACGCCGACGTGCGCCGGCCCTGCAACCGCTCGACCAGATTCGAAAACTTCATCGTCCGCGACTCCCTGCGACGAAGCGGCCGCACGCTCCTGCGCGCCGCCGCCGTCTCGTATGCGTTGTGTATTCAGCGCGCCCCTTCTCGGCGCGAACACAACGATACCAAGGAATCGCCACGCGGAAAAAATGCGCGCGGGGTTTTCCGCTCTATCCGCGCGAAATCAGTTCGCGGGCGCAATGCCGCGCGCCGCGAGATTCGCGTACAGCGCGCGCACGCCGAACGTCCACGGCGCGATTTCGTCGCTGAGCTTCACCGTGTTGACGAGCGCGCCGAGTTGCGGCGTCGAAATCGTCACGATATCGCCGAGATGATGCGTGAAGCCCGAGCCCGGCGCATCGCGATCCTGTATCGGCGAGAACATCGTGCCGAGGAACAGCATGAAGCCGTCGGGATATTGATGATGCCTGCCGCAAGTCTGCTCGACGAGTTGCTGCGGATCGCGGCTGATCTCCTTCATGTGGCTCACGCCGTCGAGCACAAAACCGTCGTCGTCGCCCTCGACGCGCAGCGCCACGCTCGCCGCGCGCACCGAATCGAGCGTGAAGTGATCGTCGAACAGGCGCACGAAGGGGCCGATCGCACACGACGCGTTATTGTCCTTGCACTTGCCGAGCAGCAGCGCCGAACGACCTTCGATATCGCGCAGATTCACGTCGTTGCCGAGCGTCGCGCCCACGATCTCGCCGCGCGCATTCACCGCCAGCACGATTTCCGGCTCGGGATTGTTCCAGACCGACGCGCGCAGCAAGCCAACCTCCGCGCCGAAACCGACCGCCGACATCGGCTGCGATTTGGAAAATACTTCGGCATCCGTACCAATTCCGACTTCGAGATATTGCGACCACGCGCCGCGCCGCTGCAACTCCGCCTTCAGCCGCATGGCCGCGTCCGAGCCCGGCTCGATCTGCGAAAGATCGCTGCCGATCAGGTCGGCGATGGTCGCGCGCACGTCGGCGGCTTTGGCGCGGTCGCCGCCCGCCTGTTCCTCGATCACGCGCTCGATCAGGCTTACCGCGAAGGTCACGCCGCACGCCTTGATCGCCTGCACGTCGCACGGCGCGAGCAGCCGCGCATCGGCATTCGGCGCGCCCGGCAGACTGGCCGCGAGCAGATCCGTCACCTCGCCCAGCAGCGCGCCCGGCGCGGTGCGCGCGAGTTGGACCGCATCGGCGCGATCGAACAGGTCCGCCGTCGTGGCCACCGTGCGCGTGATGTCGAACACCTGGCCGTCGCGCACGACCACGACGCTCGGCCCTTCATGATCGCCGTCGCGCCGCCAGACGCGCCCAACCAGCAGCGCCTGTTCGAGATCGGCGGGCAGGAAATCCGAAACTGACAAATTGGCCATGACGAGCAACCTGTATCGAGAATGTCGTTGAGGAGCATCGATCGTAGGATCGCAAGTGATCGATGTCTAACCTGGTGTTAGTATTTCCAACCTGTTGGATGACCTTTGCCACCGGATCATGACGTCAGCTTACGAAGTGCCCGCGTTCAAGCGCATTCACGACATCCTCGACGTGCTCGCGCACGCGTCGTCGCCCGTGCGCGCGGCCGCCATCGCGGAACAGACCGGCTTGTCGCGCAGCACGCTGTATTTGATGCTCGATTCGCTCGAACGCCGCCGCTGGATCGAAAAGCGCGCCGACGGTTACATCATCGGCGTGACGCTGTTCGAACTGGGAAGCGCCTACGTGCGCCACGATCAGTTGCAGGAAGTGTTCCGGCGCGAGGCCGCGACCTTCGTGGCGACGCACAACGAAGTGGTGCAACTCGCCGTGCTCGACGGCGCGGAAGTGGTTTATATCGCGCGCGAAGATGCTGCACGCCCCGTGCGGCTCGTGTCCGATCTCGGTTCGCGACTGCCCGCGCATTGCTGCGCGCTCGGCAAGGCGCTGCTCGCCAGTCTTCCGGACGACGAAGTCAGCAGCCTGCTGCCGAAGCAGCTTGCCGCGGTGACGAGCCACACCGTCACGCGGCGTCAGGATCTGCTACACGCGCTCGCGGCGGTGCGCCGTTCGGGACTCGCGCAGGAGCGCGAAGAAGTCACGGCGGGACTCTCCTGCTTCGCCGCGTTCGTCGGCGTGACGGTGCTCGGCAAGCGCGTCGCGGTCAGCACGAGTTTGCCGCTCGAACGCCTCGACGCGCGCCGCGAAAAGCGCATGGCAATCGCCATCGTCGAGATAGCGCATCGCATCGGCAAATCGCTCTGAGCGCTGCCGCCTCGCCGCCCGCGCCGCCGCGTCAGTGCGAATGCCGCGGCTCGCCCCGCTCCGCAATCACACGCAGATACAAGGTCGCGGGTTCAAGGCATCCGCCCGTCGAAAGCTGGCCGACCGTCTGGCGATACAGTTCCTGCCACGGCGTCTGCGAAGGCGGCGCGTGAAATTCGGCGTCCGCGCGGCGGCGTTCGAGTTCCTGCGCGTCGATCAGCAGTTCCACACGCCGCGCGTTCAGATCGACCTTGATGCGATCGTCCGTGCGCAACAGCGAGAGCCCGCCGCCCACCGCCGCTTCCGGCGACATGTTCAGGATCGACGGACTCGCCGACGTACCGCTCTGCCGCCCGTCGCCCATGCAAGGCAACGACGTCACGCCGCGTTTGACGAGTTCGGCGGGCGGCGCCATGTTCACGACTTCGGCGCTGCCCGGATAACCCACCGTGCCGCAACCGCGAATCACCAGCATGCAACGCTCGTCGATCTTTAGCGACGGATCGTTGATGCGCGCCCGATAATCTTCGGGTCCGTCGAACACGATCGCGCGCGTCTCGAAGACGTTTTCCGCGCCCGGCTCGCTCAGATAGGTCTGCCGGAAGGCCTCGCCGACCACCGACATCTTCATGATCGCGCTGTCGAAGAAATTGCCGGAGAGCACGATAAAACCCGCGCCGTGTTTGAGCGGCGCTTCGCACGTGTGGATCACGTCGCGATCGGCGACCTGGGCACCGTCCGCGATCTCGCCGATCGTGCGTCCCGACACCGTCTGGCACTCGCCATGCAGCAGCCCCGCGCGATCGAGTTCGCGCAGCACGGTCGGTACGCCACCCGCGCGATGGAAACTCTCGCCCAGATATTCGCCCGCCGGCATGGTGTTCGCGATCAGCGGCACCTGCTCGCCAAAACGCTGCCAGTCTTCGAGCGTGAGATCGATGCCCATATGACGCGCGATCGCGATCAGATGCGGCGGGCAATTCGTCGATGCACCGAGCGCCGACGCGACGACGATCGCGTTTTCGAACGCTTCGCGCGTCATGATTTTCGACGGCCGGATGTCCTCGCGCACGAGATCGACGACGCGCTTGCCCGTGGTGTACGCCATCTGTCCGCGCTCGCGATACGCGGCGGGAATGCTCGCGCAACCGGGCAGCGACATGCCGAGCGCTTCGGCCAGACAGTTCATCGACAGCGCGGTGCCCATCGTGTTGCAGTGACCGATCGACGGCGACGACGCCGTGGTGAGCGCCATGAAACCTTCGTAGTCGATCTCGCCCGTCGCCAGCAGATTGCGCGCGTGCCAGATCACCGTGCCCGAACCCACGCGCTTGCCTTCGTACCAGCCGTCGAGCATCGGGCCGCCCGACAGCACGATGGCGGGCAGATCGACCGTCGCCGCCGCCATCAGGCACGCGGGCGTGGTCTTGTCGCAACCGGTCGTGAGCACCACGCCATCGAGCGGAAAGCCATGCAGGATTTCAACGAGCCCGAGATACGCGAGATTGCGGTCGAGCGCCGCCGTCGGGCGGCGGCTCTGCTCCGCGAGCGGATGCACGGGAAACTCCATGGGAATGCCGCCCGCGTCGCGAATGCCCGCCTTCACGCGTTCGGCCAGCGCGATGTGATGGCGATTGCACGGCGCGAGATCGCTGCCCGTCTGCGCGATGCCGATGATCGGCCTGCCCGACTGCAACTCCTCACGCGTGAGGCCGTAATTCATGAAGCGCTCGACGTAGAGCGCGGTCATGTCCGCGTGCGAAGGATCGTCGAACCACTCCTGACTGCGCAGGCGGCGCGAAGGCGACTGGGCCATGGTGTCTGTCTCCATTGAGTGCGGGCGCAGTGCCGGGGGCACGCAGCGCACGGTCGTTTTTCTGATGTCGTGTTACCGATAACATTTCGATGGTAGCACGATGCCGTGGCGCGATGCAGCCAGGGCAATTACGGCAAGCCAGGCAAGGTGGAGTCAGGCGCTTTCGCGCGGCACGACGGCGTAGTGGATGCGCGTTTTCACGGCGCGGCGCGCGCCCGCGTGCTCGCTTTCCTCGGCGGCGAGCGCGCCGAGCATCGCTTCACCGGTGCGCCGCCCGATGCCATAAGCGTCGACGGAAACCGTGGTGATGGTCGGATGACAGCAGCTCGCGATTTCGAAGTTGCCGAACCCGGCCACGGCGATGTCCTTCGGCACGCGCATGCCGCGCCGCTGACACTCCATGATCGCGCCGAACGCCGACATGTCGCTCACGCACATCACCGCCTGCGTGTCGGGCCAGCGTTCGAGCAGTTCGGCCATCGCCGGGCCGCCGTGACTCATCGTGATGGGCGAATCGCCGAGACGCACGGCGCGCGGCGCGCCGAGCCCGAGCGCCTTCAACTCCATCTGATAACCCTTCAGGCGGTCGAGGCCGCGCCGGTCCAGCTCGCTCGCGCCACCCAGAAAGCCGATGCGCCGATACCCCTTGCCCGCAAGATGGCGCACCATCTCGCGCGCAGCGGCGACGTTGGAAAATCCCACCGACATGTCGATCGGCTCGGCGGGCAAATCCCACATTTCGACCACCGGCACGCCCGAACGCTGCAACAGCGTGCGCGTGGCCTCGGTGTGCTGCGAACCAGTGAGCGCGATGCAGCGCGGCTGATGGCGCAGCATCTGGCGCACGAGACGCTCTTCGCGATCGAACGAATAATCGGTGTCGCCGATCAGCAATTCGAGGCCGCGCGGTTCGAGCACGGCGGTCAGGCCGCTCACCGTGTCGGAGAAGTTCGAGCTCGACAGCGACGGCACCAGCACCGCCACGAACGACGAGCGCCCCGAAGACAGCGCGCCGGCCGCTGCATCGGCCACATAACCGAGTTCGTCGATGGCGCGCTGCACGCGCGCGCGCGTGGACTCCGACGCGCTGCGCCCGGCCAGCACGCGGGAAACCGTCATCTTCGACACGCCCGCGAGTTGAGCGACATCGGACATGCGCGGCGGCGTGGATTTCGAGGCGGGCGTTTTGGCCATCGTCGTGCTGAGCAAAGAGAAAACAGCGCATATGATAGCGGCAGCGGCGCGGGCGTCCTCGAGGATCGCTTCGAATGTCCGCTTTCGTCTTGCTGTTGCGTTTCCGCTTTTGCCGCTGACGCCCACGCGCCAGCGCGTCCAAACCTGGAGATACGTCATGCCCTCATCGCCCCGCAGCATCGCGGACAAGCGCGCCGCTTTTCGCGCCCTGCACGAATCCGGCTGCTTTCTGCTGCCGAATCCGTGGAATCCGGGCAGCGCCCGCTATCTGGAAAGCGTCGGCTTCAAGGCGCTGGCCACCACGAGTTCGGGCTTCGCGTGGTCGCGCGCGCACGCCGACAACGGACTGCCGCGCGACGCCGTGATCGCGCACTTGCGCGAGATGGTCGCGGCCACCGATCTGCCGATCAACGCGGATTTCGAAAACGGATTCGGCAGCGACGCCGCCGAGGTGGCGCAGAGCGTCGGTCTTGCCGTCGACGCGGGCGTGGCCGGTCTTTCGATCGAAGATGCGACGGGTAATCCCGATGCGCCGCTGTTCGCGATCGACGTGGCCGTCGAACGCATTCGCGCCGCGCGCCGCGCCATCGACGAACGCGGCGGCGACACGCTGCTCGTCGGACGCGCCGAAAACTTTCTCACGGGCGAGCGCGATCTGGCGGATACGATCGCGCGTCTCAAGGCCTATGCGCAGGCGGGCGCCGATTGCCTCTACGCGCCCGGCATTCGCACGCGCGAGGAAATCGTCGCAGTCGTCACGGCGGTGGCGCCGAAGCCGGTGAACGTGCTGATCGGCTCGGTGTCGGAATGGACGCTACAGGACCTGGCGGCGATGGGCGTGCGCCGCGTGAGCGTGGGCGGCGCGCTGGCGCGCGCGGCGTGGGGCGGCTTCATGCGCGCCACGCAAACCTTGCTCGAAGGGCGCTTCGACGGCTTCCTCGATAACGCCCCTGGCAATCAGCTCAACGATTTATTCAGCGATCCGAACTGATTTTCGACAGTATGAATATTGCCGTGATTCGACCGAATCACGGCATCACGAAACGTTTGACGAGCGTAAGCTCGCCCGCCGCGCGCATCGGCACGCGGATCGTTTCGCTCTTTTCGTTCGGCGTGTCTTCGTTGGTGATGATGGTGATCTGCGCGACCGTCATGTCGCTGCCGCTGTTGCCGCTGCCGTAGTAGTTCACGTAGACCAGATACGTGCCGTGCAGCGGCGCGGCGCTCGAATAGATCTCCGGACCGTAGCCCGTCGTCACGTCGACGTCGAGCGCGCCGCCGTTCGGCGCAACGCGGTCGGCGTAAAACGTATGCACGCCGTCCGGCGACACCACGTGCAGGTCGAGGTCGGTGCCGTCGGTGTCCCACGCGAGCACGATGCGCAGACGCGCGTGCGTCTTGCCCGCATACGCGTCGTAGAACTGCACGCGTTTTTTCGTGCCGTCCGCGCTGCGCAATTCCACGCTATTGCTGCCCGCGCCGAACGCGAACGGCCGCGAGAAACTGCCGTCCTCTTCGATACGCTGCGGCATCGGCGTGCCGTTCACGACGAGCGTGCCGACCGAGGTGCCCGGCTTCGTCTTGGGCGCGGCCTTGATATGCCCGGCGATCAGCGCATTGACCGACTGCCCTTCCGGCGTGCTCACGCCCACCGCGGGATAGTGCACGTCCTGCGTGTAGCGCGCTTCGTCGCCGGCCGAATTGCGCCAGCCGTTCAGCGGCGCGCTGAAGTCGATGGTGTCGGCCTGCGCGGCGCACGCGGCGATACCCAGCGCGAGCGCGGCGAGCGCTTGCCAGCCGCGAGTCAAACGACGATGGAGCCGGTTCGAATTCATGGAAGTTCGCTGAGAGGTCATGTCGATCATGGATGCCGTCGCCTCGGGTGTGTTCACAGCCGCTCGCTCTTCACGAGCACGAGGTCGCCGATCTTGCGCAGCGGCACGACGCGCGTTTCGCGGCGCTCGTTCGGCGTGTTTTCGTTGAAGACGAGCGTGAGCGTGGCGGTAATCACGTCGCGATCGTGCGCGTCGGGATCGAAGTTGTAGCCCGTCGAATCGAAATTGCCCCAGTAGTTGAGGAAGAAAAGCCAGGTGCCGTGCTCGGGCGCCGCCGACGAAAAGATCCCCGGCCCCGCGCCGTCGACCGAATCCACGTCGAAACCGCTGCCGTCTTCCAGCGTGGGATTCGCGAAGAACGCGTGCAGTCCCTCCGGCGTAATCACATGCAGATCGACCTGCGCATGCGGATCGTCCCACGTCACGATCGCGCGCAGCTTCGCTTGCGGCTTGTTGCGATCCGCTTCGTAGAACTGCATGCGCTGGTGCTTCGTGCCATCGGCGGAAATGATTTCGATGCTGTTCGAGCCCGCGCCAAACGCCCAGGGACGCGCGAAAAAGCCTTGTTCATCGGTATAAAGCGGCGTGGGATTGCCGTTCACGACCAGCGTCGGCGGACGGCGCGCGTGCGGATCGACGTGCTTCAACTGACCTTCGATCAGCGTGCGAAAGCGTTGCGCGCCGCGATCGACAGGCGGGCGCGGATACGCCGCCACATACTGCTCGCCTTCGTTCGTGAGGCCGCTGTGACGCCAGCCGTTGAACGCGCCGGTCAGACGCGCGAGCGTGCCCGTTTCGTCGGCATGCGCGTGCGTGGCCGCGAGCGCCAGCGCGCCGCTCGCGACAGCGGCCAGCACAGCGGTCAAAAAAGTTCGCGCGAACGATGTCGTCGTCATTCAACTTCCCGTGAGTATCAGCTTGCGCGCGGTCTGCTCGATAAACGTCTCGTCCTGCCCGCGCGGATGATGCGCGAACGCGAGATGCAGATATTCGTGCGCGAGCGCGATGCGATCGTCGTCGGAACGCAGGCGGCGGATATAGACGCGATTGCGGCCCGCATCGGCATACGGTCGTCCCGCAACCACTTCGCACACCGCGGGAATTTCCGGCTCCTCATAGCCGGCCTCGCCCGCGAGGCGACGGTCCCACTTCGGCGTTTCGCGGCGCAGCCAGTCGCGCGCGCCCATCACCGGTTCGCAGTCGCCCGCGAGCGGGCTCGCGAACGACGTGAGCGTGGCTTCGGGCCAGGTGCGCGCGAGAAT
>NZ_JAAGPN010000199.1:0-461 GCF_017104805.1 Paraburkholderia sp. Ac-20347
TAAAAAAAAAAAAAAAAAAAAGAACATGAATGATGACATATAATAGATAAACGCACAAAAAATATCATACTAGTGATAGGATGGATAATAGTGTAGAATGACTCAAGTCGGATAAGTCAATGATGACTCTTATCTGCGCTAGGCAGTCGGCAATAGTGCATAACAGTTAGTCAGTCAAGTTAACGAGATAGATACCTATCCTATTACGTCAGTATCATAGCTACATAGCACTATATCGACGCAGAGTATACACGTTATAGCGTAGATGACACTAGACTCAATAGATTTATTGATAATGTATACGAGTGTAGATATTACTAGTTGAAAGGCTAGGTCTAGTAAGATTTAACACTTCTCTTTGTTGTGCATAAATTCTGTCATGAAAATATCAGGCTTTCAGTTGATTTATCGATGTTATTATAGAATAATATACTAATTATTTTTTACTTTTTTTTTTTTTT
>NZ_JAAGPN010000200.1:0-14752 GCF_017104805.1 Paraburkholderia sp. Ac-20347
GCGCGGCTTCGGAGCGCCGCAACAGCGCATGTGCGCCGAATGCGCCTGCGCAGGCACACGCCGCAGCCGGTACGCTCCAGCGCGCGGCGGCGGCCGAGAGCATCAGCACGAACTGGGTGGGCGCGGGCAGCGCGGCGCCGAAACCGTCGAAGATCTGCTTGAACGTCGGCACGACCCAGATCAGCAGTGCGGCGGTGATGGCGATGGCGAACAGCAGCACGGCGACGGGATAGGTGAGCGCCGCGCGTACTTTCGCGCGTTGCGCCGCGCCGCGTTCGCGGTCGTCGGCGATGCGCGCGAGCACGGCCGCGAGCGCACCCGACGCTTCGCCCACGGCGACGAGCTGGCAATACAGTTGGCCGAAACGCGCCGGATGCCGCGCAAGCGAGTCGGCGAAGCGCGTGCCCGCGAGAATGTCGCGCGCGAGTGCGGCGGCGATGCGCGGCATGCCGTGCGGCCCCGGCGATTGGGCGAGCAGATCGAGCGCGCCCGCGAGCGGCAAGCCCGCGCGCAGCAGGCTCGCAAGCTGACGCGTGAAGCGCGTGACGTCGGCGTGATTCGCGCGCGGCTGCGGCGCGGGGCCGCGCCGCACGATGGCGGTCGCGGTGATGCGGTCGTGCTTGAGCTTGAGACGCACGGCGGGGGCGTCGAACGCGATCAACGCGCCGCGCCGGGGCGATCCGTTTGCATCGAGGCCGCGCCAGGCGAAGCGCGAATCCGTTGTCGACGACGGGACGTGGCGGGCGTTCATGGCGTATCCGTGGCGGCGAGCGCTTCGGCGAGACTCGTGGTGCCGTCGCGCACGCGCGCGAGCGCGGCGTCGCGCAAGGTGGCGACGCGCTCGGCGCGCGCCTGATTGGCGATTTCGTGTGCGCTGCGCTTCGCCACGATCATCTCGCGCATGGCCGCGCTCACCGGCATGACTTCGTGAATGCCCACTCGTCCGCGGTAACCGATGCCGTGACAAGCCTCGCAACCGTGCGCCGCGAATACCGATGAGGGCGATGACAAACTCGATGCGCGCGCATCGTCTTCGAGACCGACCGCGCGCAACGCCGCCTCGGACTCGTTCGACGGCACGCGGCATTGCGGACACAGCCGCCGCACGAGTCGCTGTGCGGTGACGAGCCGCAGCGCGGCGGCGAGGTTGTACGGTTCCACGCCGATGTCGATCAGTCGTGCGACCGCGGCGGGCGCGTCGTTCGTGTGCAGCGTGGACAGCACGAGGTGGCCGGTTTGCGCCGCTTTCACGGCGACGCTGGCGGTCTCCTCGTCGCGGATCTCGCCGATCATGATGACGTCCGGATCCTGACGCAGCAGCGCGCGCAACGCGAGCGCGAAGGTCAGCCCGGCTTTCTCGCGCACGTTGACCTGATTGATGCCCGCGAGCTGAATCTCGGCGGGATCTTCCACCGAGCAGAGATTGCGCGAAGCGTCGTTGAGCCGTTGCAGGAAGCAGTAGAGCGACAGCGTTTTTCCGCTGCCCGTGGGACCCGTGACCAGCACGAGCCCGTGCGGCGCGGCGATGGCCGCGCCGAGCGTGTGCTGCTGTGTTTCGTCGAGGCCGAGTGCGGCGAGCGAGAGATCGGCGGGCAGCGCTTCAAGCCGCCGCAGCACGAGTTTTTCACCGTGCAGCGTGGGCAGTGAATTCACGCGATAGTCTTCGGCCGACGCGTGTTGCGCAAGCGGAGCGAGCCGCAGCCTGCCATCTTGAGGAATGCGCCGCTCGGCGATGTCCATGCGCGCGAGCACTTTCACCCGCGTGACGAACGCGTCGCGCAGATGCGCGGGCGGTCTGGCGATTTCGTGCAGGACGCCGTCGATGCGCACGCGAATGCGCCAGCCCTGTTCGAGCGGCTCGACATGCAGATCGGAGGCGTTGCGCCGCGCGGCTTCGCGCAATGTATCGGCGAGCAGGCGCACGGCTGGGGCGTCGTCGAGCGAGGCGGTCGGTGATGGCGTGTTCAGCGATGCGCGCGCGCCGCCGCCGCCGCTGGATAGGCTCTCGGCGGCCAGTGCGTGCGAACCGTTAGAACTGCGCGAACGATGAGGAATGGAAAACATCGAGAGCCGGCCCGAAGCCGCCGTGAGCGTGACGGCTTCATGATCGGCTGGCGCGACTGCGCGCGCCACTCGGCCAAACGGCTAACGTCTAGTGGCCGGGCAGGAGCTTCTTCGCCTTGCCGAGCGTGCTCGCGAGGCCTTTACTGGATTTGGCGCCGGGCTTGAAGAGCTTGACGGTGCGCACCGACTGGTCGTCGCTGCGCAGCACTTCGAGCTTGATGTCGCCGATCTGCAGGCACACGTCGCCGTCGGGAATCTCCTCGAGCATTTCGAGGATCAGGCCGTTGAGCGTCTTCGGGCCGTCCGTCGGCAGCTTGATCTGCAGCCAGCGGTTGAGTTCGCGGAGCGGCATGCTGCCCGGCACGATGCACTCGCCTTCGTCGTTCCAGCCGCCGCGTCCGGTGCCGCTGCGCGGCATGGTCGTGGTGAACTCGCCGATCAGCTCCTCGATGATGTCTTCCGGCGTGACGAGTCCTTCGAGCTCGCCGTACTCGTTCACGACCAGCGCGATGCGATGACGGCTTTCCTGGAAGTACTGAAGTTGCTGGAACACAGCCGTGCCGGTGGGCACGAAGTACGGTTCGGTGAGCAACTCGCGCAGCGTCTCGCGCTCGAAATCCTGGTTATGCAGCGCGGCGAGCGTCTTGCGCACGTGCAGCACGCCGAGCACGCGGTCGATGTCGCCTTGATAGACGATCAGCTTGTTGTGATAGCAGGTTTCGAGCTGATGGAGGATGTCTTCGAGCGGCGCGTCGTAGTCGAGTGCTTCGATGCGCCGGCGCGGAATCATCACGTCGTCGACGGTGATGTTTTCGAGGTCGAACAGATTCAGCAGAATGCTGCGGTGTTTGGTCGGCATGAAACTACCCGACTCGAGCACGATGGTGCGCAGTTCCTCGGTCGAGAGACGCTGGTCGCGCGCCTTGTGCGTGTTGATGTGCAGCACGCGCAGGATGGTGTTCGCGAAACCGTTCACGAACCAGATCAGGGGCTTGGTCACGCGCATGAGCGGCGCGATCAGCAGGCTCGCGGGCAGCGCGATCTTCTCGGGAAAGGTGGCGCCAACGATCTTCGGCGTGATTTCCGCGAACACGATGATGAGAAACGCAACCATGCCGGTCGCCACCGACAGCACCAGATTGTCGTGGCCGAACGTGTGCAGCGCGATCGAGGTGGTGAGCACCGGAATGATCGTGTTGAACAGATTGTTGCCGATCAGGATGACCGAGAGCAGCAGGTCAGTGCGCGCGAGCAGCTTCTGGGTGGTCTTCGCGCCGAGTGCGCCGTGGTTCGCGAGGTATTTGAGCCGATGGCGGTTGAGCGCCATCATCGCCGTTTCGGAGATGGAGAAGAAGCTGGAGCAGATGAGCAGGACGAAAACGGCGCAAATCTGCGCCCATAAGGGAAGGTGGTCCACGCTTGGAGACAGTGAGGGGAGCGGATGAGGGAAACTATAACAGAGGGTGCGCGCGCTAAAGCCGCACGGGGCGGGCGCTGGATGTCACGTTGGCCATCGGGATAAGGCAGCCCGCGCTGGAAGCGGCAGTCCGGCGCGATGCGACCATGCACGGTGTACGGACGAAAAAAAACCGCACAACGTTGTGTGCGGTTTTTTTTGAAATTCTGGTCGGGGTGAGAGGATTCGAACCTCCGGCCTCTACGTCCCGAACGTAGCGCTCTACCAGGCTAAGCTACACCCCGAATTTTTACTGCCAGAACTCTCTGAGCTGCTTCGTCTTGTTCAAGACTGGCGCGTCGTCGAGTAAGAACATAATTCTAGCAGGCTATCTTTGTAATTGGAAGAGGGAAATGACGAAATTGCATCTGCGGCTGCTTGAGCCTCTGCTTTCGCACATTGCAGCGTGTGGTCGAGCGCGCCCGAACGCGTGATGGCCGCGAAGATTTCGTCGAAGCGCGTGGTGCCGCCTTGCTCGATGGCTTCGCGCGCGAGTGCCGCTTCCGCCGCCGTGCCGTGTTCGATCAGCCAGATCAGCGGCAGGGTGGGCTTGCCTTCGCGCAGGTCGTCGCCGGCGTTCTTGCCCATCGATTCGGGCGTGCCCGTGTAGTCGAGCCAGTCGTCCATGATCTGGAACGCCGTGCCGATGCGCCGACCGTATTCCGCCGCCGCTTCTTCCGTGCGCGCGTCGGCGCCCGAGAGCACCGCGCCCAGTTGCGCCGCCGCTTCGAACAGCTTCGCCGTCTTGTAGCGGATCACCTGCATGTAGCGCGTGGTGTCCACGTCGGCATCATGCATGTTCAGGAGTTGCAGTACTTCCCCTTCGGAAATGATCGTGGTGGCCTGCGAGAGGATTTCCATCACGCGCATCTTGCCCACGCCCACCATCATCTCGAACGAGCGCGAATACAGATAGTCGCCGACCAGCACGCTCGCCGCGTTGCCGAACAGCGCATTGGCCGTCTGGCGACCGCGCCGCAGGTCCGATTCGTCGACCACGTCGTCGTGCAGCAGCGTGGCCGTATGGATGAACTCGACCACTGCCGCGAGCGTATGCCGCTGCGGACCGCGATCGCCGAGCGCGCCGGCCACGAGCAGCAGCAGCGCCGGACGCAGCCGCTTGCCGCCCGCACTGATGATGTACTCGGAGATCTGGTTGATCAGCATCACCTCGGACGCCAGACTCTGCCGGATGACACGATTTACCTGCTCCATGTCGCTGGCAATGGGGGCAAGCAGGGTGGCTGCGCTGGGGGAGGGGGTGGCAGTGGACGACATGATGGCAAATAGGGGTAGTGCCGCGGATTATAAGGCGAATCGGCAAGATGCCGGACGCTCCCCTGCCGTCCAGCCAGGGTTTTGATCGCGCTTTCGTCGATGCTTCCCTCTATTCGCTCTACGCGCGGCGGCGCGCCCGGGCGGGGCCGGCGGCTGTCGCAAACGGCGCTCAGACAAGGCTGGAGCGGCTCACGCGGGTTTCCGGCGCCCTGTCAATGCACGCGTCAAACCTTTTGACCGTGCAGCTAACTCTATGTATAATCTAAGGTTTCCGGCGCGCAGTGCGCCTGAAAAGATATTTTAGAGTGAGGTTCTCAATGTACGCGGTCATAAAAACCGGCGGCAAGCAGTACAAGGTTGCTGTTGGCGAAAAACTTAAAGTAGAACAGATACCGGCTGACATTGACGCAGAAATCACGCTCGACCAGGTTCTCGCAGTGGGCGAAGGCGAATCGATTAAGTTCGGTACGCCGCTGGTCAGTGGGGCTGTCGTCAAGGCCACCGTCGTGTCGCAAGGTCGTCACGCAAAAGTGACCATCTTCAAGATGCGTCGCCGTAAGCACTACCAGAAGCATGGCGGCCACCGCCAGAACTACACCGAACTGCGCATCGACGCGATCAACGCGTAAGCGCACGACGGTTAAGGAGCAAATAAATGGCACACAAAAAGGCAGGCGGGTCGTCACGTAACGGCCGCGACTCAGAGTCGAAACGACTTGGCGTTAAGGTGTTCGGCGGCCAGGCTATCCTCGCAGGCGGCATCATCGTTCGCCAGCGCGGTACGCGTATGCACCCGGGCCTGAACGTCGGCATTGGCAAGGACCACACGCTCTTCGCGCTGGTCGACGGCCACGTCGCGTTCACGACCAAGGGCGCTGCGAACAAGCACACGGTCAACGTCGTTCCGGCAGCGGCCTAAGTTCTAGTCCGCTCGCAATCGACGCAAGGAAGGCCCCGCGAAGTTTGCGGGGCCTTTTGTTTATCTGTTGATTTATCTGGGTTCCGATCCAGATCGCCAAACCGCCCATGGCGGACGTGTCTGGCGCCTGTCGGTTTGCACTGGCCATTCGGCCAGGTGGGCAAGTACGGCGACGGCGCGCACAATACGTTGGCAAAATAACGACACTCACCGAGTACGGGACGGAGTAACGCATGAAGTTCATTGACGAAGCGAAGATCGAAGTCATCGCCGGCGATGGGGGCGATGGCAGCGCGTCGATGCGGCGCGAGAAGTTCGTCCCGTTCGGCGGGCCGGACGGCGGCGACGGCGGGCGAGGCGGCAGCGTCTACGCCGTCGGCGACCGCAATATCAATACGCTGATCGACTACCGCTATACGAAGAAGCATCTCGCGCGCAACGGCGAAAACGGCCGCGGCGCCGACTGCTACGGCAAGGGCGGCGACGACATCACGCTGCGCATGCCGGTCGGCACGGTGATCAGCGACATGGACACGGGCGAGCTGATCGCCGACCTCACCGAGCACGACCAGCACGTCATGGTCGCGAAGGGCGGCGCGGGCGGCCTCGGCAACCTGCATTTCAAGTCGTCCACGAACCGCGCGCCGCGTCAGAAGACCGACGGCAAGCCCGGCGAGCGCCGCATGCTCAAGCTCGAGCTGAAGGTGCTGGCCGACGTCGGCCTGCTCGGCATGCCGAACGCGGGCAAGTCCACGTTCATTTCCTCGGTCTCGAACGCGAAGCCGAAGATCGCCGACTACCCGTTCACCACGCTCGCGCCGAATCTCGGCGTGGTGCGCGTGGGTCCGAGCAAGAGCTTCGTGATCGCCGACATTCCGGGCCTGATCGAAGGCGCGGCGGAAGGCGCGGGCCTTGGTCACCAGTTCCTGCGCCATCTGCAGCGCACGAACCTGCTGCTGCATCTTGTCGACATGGCGCCGTTCGACGAGAGCGTCGACCCGGTCGCGGAAGCGAAGGCCATCGTCGAGGAACTGCGCAAGTACGACGAAACGCTGTACGACAAGCCGCGCTGGCTCGTGCTCAACAAGCTCGACATGGTGCCGGAAGACGAGCGCGCCGCGCGCATCGCCGACTTCGTGGAGCGTTTCGAGTGGAAGGGCCCGGTGTACGAGATTTCGGCGCTCACGGGTCAGGGCTGCGAGAATCTTTGCTACGCGATTTACGACTACGTTTCCGAGCATTCGGATGCGCGTCGCGCCGAGGAAGCGGAAGATCTCGCCTCCGACGTGCGCTTCCGCGGCGGCGAGGGCGGTGCGCCCGAAGCCGGGCAGCAGGAGTAATTCGCAGCATCAGCAGCATCGCAGTTCACGCCGGCGCGCACTCCGCGCCGGCCGCTTCACGCGTCATCAAGTCAATTGGGAGACCGCGCAGCATGCGTTCCGTCATCGCCGATTCCCGGCGTCTGGTAGTGAAAGTCGGTTCGAGCCTCGTCACCAACGACGGCCGTGGGCTCGATCATGCGGCCATCGGCCGCTGGGCCGCGCAGATCGCGGCGCTGCGCGCGCAGGGCAAGGAAGTCGTGCTCGTCAGCTCGGGCGCGATCGCCGAGGGCATGCAACGCCTCGGCTGGACCAGGCGACCGCGTGAGATCGACGAACTACAGGCAGCGGCGGCGGTCGGGCAGATGGGGCTCGCGCAGGTCTACGAAAGCCGTTTCTCCGAACACGACATCCGCACGGCGCAGATTCTGCTCACGCATGCCGACCTCGCCGATCGCGAGCGCTATCTGAACGCGCGCTCCACGCTGCTCACGCTGCTGCGTCTGGGCGTGGTGCCGATCATCAACGAGAACGACACCGTTGTCACCGACGAGATCAAGTTCGGCGACAACGACACGCTGGGCGCGCTCGTGGCGAACCTGATCGAAGGCGACGCGCTCGTTATCCTCACCGATCAGAGCGGTCTCTATACGGCCGATCCGCGCAAGGATCCGACTGCCACGCTGGTGCAGGAAGCCGACGCGGGCAAGCCCGAACTCGAAGCGATGGCGGGCGGCGCGGGGTCGAGCATCGGCCGCGGCGGCATGCTCACCAAGATTCTGGCGGCCAAGCGCGCGGCGCATAGCGGCGCGAATACGGTCATCGCGAGCGGTCGCGAGGAGCAGGTGCTGGTGCGACTCGCCGCGGGCGAGGCGATCGGCACGCAACTGATCGCGCGCACCGCGCGCATGGCCGCGCGCAAGCAATGGATGGCCGACCACCTGCAGGTGCGCGGCCATGTGGTGATCGACGACGGCGCGACGCAGAAGCTCACCGCCGACGGCAAGAGTCTGCTGCCCATCGGCGTGACCGGCGTGCAGGGTGCGTTCGCGCGCGGCGAAGTCATCGCGTGTCTGAATGGCGAGGGCCGCGAGGTCGCACGCGGGCTCACGAACTACAGCAGCGCCGAGACCAAGCTCATCCAGCGCCATGCGAGCAGCGAGATCGAAAGCGTGCTGGGCTACATGCTCGAACCCGAACTGATCCATCGCGACAATCTCGTGCTGGTCTGAGCGTCGGGCACGTCAGGACGCAAAAAAGCCGCAGCGGTCGTCGACCGTTGCGGCTTTTTCTTTGTGCTGCCGTCTGACGAGGCGCGCGATCAGCGCACGAGCGTCGACTGCGTGCGGCCGAAGCGGATGTTCTCGATGATGGTCGAGGCCTTGCCGATCGGCATCTTGTTCGCGCAGAAGTAGTCCTGATACAGCGCCGAGTGATACGCGTTGAGCGTGCCGTTCTCGATGCGCGACCAGTCGTTCGCAACGGTCTGATCCCAACCGTTGTGGTCGGCGTTCAGGCTCGCGTAGAGGCGCCACTCGTAGGTGTCGCAGCGAATGCCTTCATAGTTGATGTTGCGCGCGCCGCCCGGACTCGTGATGACGATGGCGTAGCGCACCACGCCGTCGCTGCCCACCGTGAGCGAAGCCGGATCGATGGCGAACTTGAGCTGCGTATTGTTCGACACGTCGAACGGCAGCAACTGGGTGCTGGCCTGCGGCAGCGCCGGCAGACTCTCGACCTTGTTCTCCTGCCAGGTGCCTTTGCGGTCGAGCAGATACGTGAACGCGCTGTCGTCCTTGTTGGTGGGGGCGGAACTGCCGCAACCGGCCAGCAGGACGCTACTTGCGGCCGCAGCGCACGCTGCGGCAAGAGCAATTCGTTTCAAATTGGTTTTCCTTCGATGCTCCGGCGCTGGGCGCACGAATGCGCGGCGCCGCGAATGCGGACCGGCCGAAGTCGCGCCGCGTATTCGCATACGCAGCGCGGACGAGGCCGCTCCGGGCGTTCAGTGCGCCGCCACGAGACGTAACCTGGCTGACTCGTGTTACTCGTGCTCGTCCGGCGCAGGCACGATCATACTCTCCGCCGTACCGCAGTCGCTTTCCAGCACCGCGCGCACCTCGACCACCTCGCTCTCGATGAACGAGGGTTCGATCTGCACCGCCTGGGCGTGCGCCGACGTCACGATGCGCGGATAGCGCACCTCATGCCCATGCCCGTGCGAACCGGCGCTGCGTTCCACGCGCGGCGCCGCAGGCCGCCGCAGAAAACGCGAAAGCTCGGTCAGCGCCAGTTGATAGACGTCGCGCTTGAACTCGATGACCGCTTCGAGCGGCACCCAGTACTCGTTCCAGCGCCACGCATCGAACTCGGGATGCTCCGTTGCCCGCAGGCAGATATCGCAGTCGCGCCCGACCATGCGCAGCAGAAACCAGATCTGTTTCTGACCGCGATAATGGCCGCGCACTTCGCGCTTGATGAACTTGTCCGGCACCTCATAACGCAACCAGTCGCGCGTGCGACCGACGATCTTGACGTGCTCCGGATGCAAACCGGTTTCTTCGTGCAACTCCCGAAACATTGCCTGCATGGGGGTTTCACCATACTTGATGCCCCCTTGCGGAAACTGCCAGGAATGTTCGCGAACCCGCTTGCCCCAAAACACCTCGTTTCGCGCGTTCAAGAGGATGATGCCGACGTTCGGGCGAAACCCCTCACGATCCAGCATACAACCACCTTCGAATCCTTTAAAATTGCTTTGATTATAAACAGATAACGGTCCTCACGCACCCGACGGCCAGAATATCGGACCGATTTGCCGCGTATGCGCAAAAGCGCCCGGCGGCGCGATCGGCGCCGGACCTGGCGGGCGTCATCGGTGCGGCGCACGGCGTGTTGTCATAATGGCGGTTTCCTGAACTCCACCGTTGGTCTCTCTTCGGGCGGTCCGCACTGGCCGCCGCTTTTGGAAAATCTGAATGAAAGCCTCCCGTTTCTTTATCGGCACCCTGAAGGAAGCGCCGGCTGACGCCGAAATCGTCAGCCACAAGTTGATGGTCCGCGCGGGCATGATCCGTCGCGTCGCGGGCGGCATCTACAACTATCTGCCGATCGGTCTGCGCTCGATCCGCAAGGTCGAGCAGATCGTGCGCGAGGAAATGAACCGCGCGGGCGCCATCGAGCTGCTGATGCCGGCGGTGCAGCCGGCCGAGCTGTGGCAGGAATCGGGTCGCTGGGAACAATACGGGCCAGAACTGCTGCGTTTCAAGGATCGCAAGCAGAGCGATTTCGTGATGGGGCCGACGCACGAGGAAGTCGTCACCGACATCGCGCGCAATCAGATCAAGAGCTATCGCCAGCTGCCGGTGAACTTCTACCAGGTGCAGACGAAGTTCCGCGACGAAATCCGTCCCCGTTTCGGCGTGATGCGCGGCCGCGAATTCATCATGAAGGACGCGTACTCGTTCGATAAGGACGTCGACGGCCTGAAGCTCTCGTACCAGAAGATGTACGACGCCTACGTGCGCATCTTCACGCGCCTCGGTCTCGACTTCCGCGCGGTCGTGGCCGACAACGGCTCGATCGGCGGCAGCGGCTCGCACGAATTCCACGTGATCGCCGAAACCGGCGAAGACGACATCGCTTACTGCCCGAGCTCGGAATTTGCCGCGAACGTCGAAGCCACCGACGCGCTGCCGCTGATCGCCACGCGCGGCGCGGCGAGCGAAGCGCTCACGAAGACCTCGACGCCCGGCGCGGCGAAGTGCGAGGCCGTGGCCGAACTGCTCGGCATCCCGCTCGAACGCACCATCAAGTCGATCGTGCTCGCCACGGACAACGAAGGCGCCGAACCCACCATCTGGCTGCTGATGCTGCGCGGCGACCACTCGCTCAACGAGATCAAGGTCGGCAAGCTCGAAGGCCTGAAGGGTTTCCGCTTCGCGACCGAAGCCGAGATCGTCGAGTGGTTCGGCACGCCGCCGGGCTACCTCGGTCCGCTCAACACGAAGAAGCCCGTGAAGGTGGTCGCCGACTCGACGGTCGCGAACATGAGCGACTTCGTCGTGGGTTCGAACGAAGCGGACTTCCACACCACGGGCGTGAACTGGGGCCGCGATCTGCCGGAGCCGGTCGTCGCCGACATCCGCAACGTGCAGAAGGGCGATCCGTCGCCGGACGGCAAGGGCGTGCTCGACATCTGCCGCGGCATCGAAGTGGGCCACGTGTTCCAGCTCGGCACCAAGTATTCGGAAGCGATGAGCGCCACGTACCTCGCCGAAAACGGCAAGCCCGCGCCGATGCAGATGGGCTGCTACGGCATCGGCATCACGCGTATCCTGGGCGCCGCGATCGAGCAGAACTTCGACGACAAGGGCATCATCTGGCCGGAATCGATCGCTCCGTTCCAGGTGGTCGTGTGCCCGATGGGCCTGGACCGCAGCGAACTCGTGCGCGAGCACGCCGAGCGCGTCTACAACGAGCTGGTCGCGGCAGGCGTGGACGTGATTCTCGACGACCGCGGCGAGCGTCCGGGCGTGATGTTCGCCGACTGGGAACTGATCGGCGTGCCGCATCGTCTCGTGATCGGCGATCGTGGTCTGAAGGACGGCAAGATCGAGTATCAAGGCCGCCGCGACACCGAAGCGACGCTGCTGCCGGCCGAAGAAGCCGCGCAGACGGTGGCGCAGAAGATCGCCGCCGCGCTGGCAGTTTGATGCGCGTCGTTTCTCGTCTCGGCTAAAGGAGCGCCGCGAGCGTGGAATACAGTTTCCTGTCCGCGACGGTCCTGCTGCTGCTGATCACCGATCCGCTCGGCAACATTCCGCTCTTCATCGGCTGTTTGCGCGGTGTGGCGCGGGAGCGCCGGGCGATCGTGATCCTGCGCGAAGTCGCGATCGCGTTCGTGATCCTGCTTGTGTTCATGGTGGCCGGCAACGGTTTCCTGCGCATGATGGGACTCACGGACACGTCGCTGCGCATCGGCGGCGGCATCGTGCTGTTCCTGATCGCGCTGCGCATGATCTTTCCGCATCCGGGCGGTCCGTTCGGCGCGGGCGACAAGGGCGGCGAGCCGCTCATCGTGCCGCTCGCGATTCCCGCGCTCGCGGGACCGTCGGCGCTCGCCACGGTCATGCTGCTCACGTCGCAGGCGCCGGGCAAACTGTTCGAGTGGATCGGCGCGCTGATCGTGACGATGGCGATCTGCGCAATCGTGCTGGTGCTCGCCGAACGCATCCAGCAACTGCTCGGCGAGCGCGTGGTGACGGCCTTCGAGCGCCTGATGGGCCTTGTGCTCGTGGCGATTTCGGTGGAGATGATCCTCGCGGGCATCGCCGCGTTCGTGCATCACCTCTGACGTCGCGCGCAGGCGTCGACGGAAACAAAAAAGCCGCTTCGTTCGAAGCGGCTTTTTTTATCGGCTCGGGCCGGACTTACGCGCCTTCGGTCAGCGCGCGAATCGTCGGCAGATTGCGCCAGTAGCCCTTGGCGTCCATGCCGCAGCCGAACACGTAGCGGTCCGGCACCGAAAAGCCGCAGTAGTCCGGATGCAGCGGCTTGGCCTTCGGAATGATCTTCTCGCACAGCACGGCCGAGAGGAAACGCTTCGCGCCCATGTCCATGATACGGTCGCGGATCGCGGCCATGGTCTCGCCTTCATCGAGGATGTCGTCGAGCACGATCACGACGCGGTCCTTCACCGACTCGCGCGGCGCCACGCGCCACTGCATTTCCGCGCTGCCCTTGATGGCGTTGCGGTAGCGGGTGAGGTGGATGTAGTCGAATTCGAGCGGGAAGTCGAGGTGCGGCAGCAGCATGCCGGTGAACACGGCCGCGCCGCCCATCACCGACAGCACGAGCGGGAAGTCCTCGCTGATATCGGCGCGAATGGCTTCGGCCATCCGGCCGATCGACGCATTGACATCGCTCTCCGAAACGATCTCTTCGGAGTGGCGGAAAATATGGAGGGCTTCTTCGCGATTCATGACTCTGGCGGGGCAGTGGCTGTAGCTATTCAGTGTGGAAAATAACGACGGCGCGCGCTACAGCAAAAACCCGCGCTACCATGTCCAGCTCGCGCGCCGCGTCGTGTTGGGCCGCACGCGCAACGCGCCGCGCGGCCCGCCAATCAGGTCGATTCGATCAGCGCATGCCGGGCATCATGCCCTTCATGCCGCGCATCATCTTCTGCAGATTGCCGCCCTTCAACTTCTTCATCATGGTGCGCATCTGGTCGTACTGGTTCAGCAGGCGATTGACTTCCTGAACCTGCACGCCCGCGCCCGCGGCGATGCGGCGCTTGCGCGTGGCCTTGATCAGATCCGGCTTGGCGCGTTCCTGCGCGGTCATCGAATTGATGATGCCTTCCATGCGGCGCATCTGCTTTTCGGCGACGCCCATGTCGGCGCCCGACGCAGCCTGCTGGAATTGCGCGGGCAGCTTGTCCATGAGCGACGACAGGCCGCCCATCTTCTTCATCTGCGAAAGCTGCGCACGGAAATCGTTCAGGTCGAAGTCGCCGCCCTTCTTGACCTTGTCGGCGAGCTTCTGCGCGGCTTGCACGTCCACGCCGCGCTGCGCTTCCTCGACGAGGGCGAGAATGTCGCCCATGCCGAGAATACGGTTGGCCATGCGGTCGGGGTGGAACACTTCCAGACCGTCGAGCTTTTCCGCGACGCCGACGAACTTGATCGGCTTGCCGGTGATGTGACGCACGGAAAGCGCCGCGCCGCCGCGCGAGTCGCCGTCGAGCTTGGTGAGCACGACGCCGGTGAGCGGCAGGGCGTCATTGAACGCCTTCGCGGTGTTGACCGCGTCCTGACCGAGCATGGCGTCGACCACGAACAGCGTTTCAGCGGGCTTGAGCGAGCTGTGCAGCGCACTGATCTCGTTCATCATCGCTTCGTCGATACCGAGGCGACCGGCCGTGTCGACGAGCAGCACGTCGTGATAATGGCGCTTGGCCCAGTCGACCGCGGCAGCGGCGATCTCGACGGGCTTCTGATCCGGCTGCGAGGGGAAGAAGTCGGCGCCGACCTGTTCCGTCACCGTCTTCAGCTGCGCGATAGCAGCGGGGCGGTAAACGTCGCACGAAACGGTCAGGACCTTCTTTTTGTACTTCTCGCGCAGCAGCTTGGCGAGCTTGCCGGTCGTGGTGGTTTTACCCGCGCCCTGCAAGCCGGCCATGAGAATGACGGCGGGCGGCGTGACGTTGAGGTTCAGCTCGGCGGCCTTGCCTTCGTAGTCGCCGCCGATCACGGCGGTCAGCTCGCGCTGAACCACGCCGACGAGCGCCTGGCCCGGCGACAGGCTGCTGATCACTTCCTCGCCGAGCGCCTTTTCCTTCACCTTGGCGATGAATTCGCGCACGACGGGCAGCGCCACGTCCGCTTCCAGCAGCGCGAGACGCACCTCGCGCAGCATGTCCTGCGTATTGGCTTCGGTCAGCCGGGCTTCGCCGCGCAGCGTCTTGACGACGCGCGCCATCCGTTGAGTAAGATTGTCGAGCATGGGGAGGCGGTGAGCAGTGCGGCTCCCGAACGTCGCGCGTGGCACGGGAATGCGGCAAATTGCCGGGTTCCGTCGCCGCTTTGTTACGCTGCGTCGTGGAAAGGGGGCCTATAGTAAACTTCGAACATGGATATTGTACTGTATGCCCTCACCGTGCTCCTGTACGGCGGATTGTGTGCCGCCGACTGGCATGCACTGCGGCGCGCC
>NZ_JAAGPN010000019.1:0-64070 GCF_017104805.1 Paraburkholderia sp. Ac-20347
GTTGAACGAATAGAAGAGCTGGTTCTGCACGCCACCCTGATGACCCATCATGACGTATCCCCCGTCGATCGATGTCTTCCAGGATAGCGAACAATCCCAGCGGCGGGCGAGTTTTTCAACAGAATCGACCATGAGCAGACACTGGCACTCAATGCCGGCAACGTCGACAATCCGACGACGGAGCACCACTAGAAATTCCCTCGACAAGGGCGGAGAAAGCGAATGGAAGATGGGTTGATAGCAATCGACGTCGCGTGGAAGCACGACTTCGACGCGGAGCCAGTCCGTCTCGTGTCCGTCCTCGACCGGAATCGCTATGAGATTTGTAAACTTGAATTCTTTCGCGACGGGCGAGTTGGATTTGCAGACGAAATGCGATCGGCGTTGGGGACACAACTCGGATTGCTGCCGGTGCCCTCATTGACCGAGATAAACGCCGACCTGCAGTTCGAAGCACAGGAAACGACGATAAAAGCGTTCGAAATGCTGTGGTCTCGCCTTGTGACGTGACTGATCATTCCAGCTGACTTCGGCCAACATGGGGCGTTCAACGGGATCGCATGGATCGTCGGCAATCACAGGCATTGGTTACGGTCAATGATGTCTAGATGCTTTTCGGGCGGTTCGAAGTGCACTCAGCTCAGAAGCCCGGCGCAGGTCGCCAGTGAACATACGCCGGGAATGAAGCGTTATTCAAGAACGCGGAAAATATGTCGATGACCTGCGTCGACATAAACCATTCATCGGAACGCATCGAAATGTTCCCCGCCCGAAACGCCAATATGGTTCCGTCCGGGAACACTGGATTAGGCTTGTCGTGGAAGGCTCTTGAACGCGTCCTCGTGGTGGCATCAAAATGTTCGACCATGCAAGTGACGCCGCCGCCTGCAATCTGAACGTAACTTCCGTGCGCATCCGTAAGAGATGCGTACGAAGACGGCCCATAGCTGCGCAATGCCTTTACTGCACGGCCAATCTGGGCCGTCGTGGGAGCTGAAATACCTACCTTTCCCTCAATCTCGAATTTCATTGGCCGATGCGCTGGTCGAGGCGTATGGAGCATGAACGTTATCCTACCAGCGCGGTTAGCCGCGCACGTTGAACGGCCGCTTTGGGGAAAGTCGAAGGTCCGAAACGGGTCGCTCTCTGCCTCTCGCCTCGCCCGCGCCCGTGGCCGCCCCCAGATCAGGGCTAAACGCAGCAGCGCTGCTGCACGTTCGATGACGCCAAGACCTGCTGACTCGCCATCTCGGTCAGCGATAGCAAACGAATCCTGATCTGCGGCGGCTGAAATCAGTCCCGCTGCATCGGAAAGAGGAAGTCGGCCTTCATCGCCGCGCCTGCAATTTGACCAACGCCCCCAGCGCCGGAAGAGATGGCCTCTCGTCCCAAACGTGCGCGGCCAGGAGGACGGCGACAACCTGGGCTTCAGCGGTCACACGTGAGTGAGCGGCTGCAAGATGCCGGCCCACTGCAATCGTTGCTGCTGCGTGATCGCGCCTTTCGTGCCCGCGCCGTGCAACCGCTGCGAGTCGCCGCTGCTGCTCGAGTCGCTCACTTCGGCCGACGGTCACGCGAATCCGCAACCCGATTTGTGTTGAAGTCCGCGCTCAAGCCCGTCATTGCCGCCTGGTTCCGAAGGCGAAAGATGTTCGCCATTCCACAACTGCTTCGCTATTGCCCAGAAGCTGCCACGGGTGCTTGAGCCACGCCAGACGCACCCGTCGCGACAGACGCTGACGCAGCTTGCGCAGCACCGGCTTGGGCCGCCAAATTCTGAATCTCCTGCGAACAGTCATCCGAGGGGACGACATGCGCTCGAGCCAACAACGTTTGAAGCCCGTTGATCTTTCGCTGATCTTCAAGCAACAGAGATTGGCATTGAGCCTGCACCTGCTCCAACCCCTGCCGATCCAGAATCGACTGAAGATGCTTCGCCATCTGCTCGCGGTCTTCCACATTCGGCACCTGGATTCCGAGCACTCGCAAACTCGCCAGGACCGCAGGTTGGCACGCGCCAGTGTAGTTCAACACCTGATCGCAGACCGGAGGCAGGACCCACGTGGGAGCAGTTCTGGTTTGCGTGGCCCACTGCTCTTGCACCATCGACGCCCTTTGAGCATGGCGAGCCTCGCCGTGGCGCACAGCGTGCTTGTGAAACCGCACACGATGAAAATATCTACGCCCGGCCACGTGGCCCGACACCACTCGTGGGTGTTTCACGCGTTCCTCGTGCTCAGCGCGTTCCCCGTGTTTGGAGCGCCCAATATGCCGCGCGTGCTCAGACTTCCGGTATTCGTGTGACCGCGCCGTGTTCATCGGATGACGGGATTGCTGGGCGTGGTGCGCCTCAACGTGATGGGCTTCAGCGCCGCGATTGACCTTGGTCCCCGTGTTCGCATAGGCGACCTGAGCCACCAGCGAGCACCCCATGATCACCGCTACCGCGTTGATTCCCGTTCTTTTCCTGTTGTAATCCACTCCCCGTCCTTTCATTCCTTGGGCACAGCTATGTGTTAACGGCAATCTACGGGTAGTCTTTAATCTTTTGTCCCGTTGAATACCTCGAAGCTGACATGACAAGGCGAGAGCGGCGCGACTACATGATCATTCGAAATAGACCGCTCCATTGCTGAACATTCTTACGCGGCCTTAACGACGAAACCATGAGTCGCTGCCAAGAAAAAATGGCGAGGCACGCCCGTCCCATGCCCACCGGTTTCAGTCTTCGGTAAGCAATTTCCCGAAAGCGCGCCTTTATCGATCACTTAAGGAAGGGGAATCTGGCCGGCCGGACGAGCTGCTGCAAGCGCTCTGTCTCCCCGAGGTCTGAGGATTTTAGCAACGAGTCGAGCAGCGCCTTGACGGCTCAAGAGCCTCGGCAAATTGGCCAGCAACCGGTTTTTCACGCCGACAACCCGGTGACTCCTGTTGCGATCGAGAGCCCAAAATGCCTCCTTGATGACGGCCTCAACGGGCATCGGCGTCCCGACAGCGGCCTCTTGAGCGCCAACGACATCAAAGAAGCCGGTTTGCGTCGCGCCCGGACACAATGCGACAACCCGCACGCCTCGATGCCGGTTCTCCGCCCACAACGCCTCTGAAAATGAAAGCAAAAATGCCTTTGTGGCACCGTAGACAGCCATGTAAGGATCGGGCTGAAGTGCTGCCGTCGATGCGACGTTGATGACGACACCATCGGATTTGATCAGCATCCCTGGCAATACGAGGTGCGTCAGCGCAACCGCGGCCATGCAGTTCACCAGCACTTCATCACGTTGACGCGACAGGGGGATGGCTTCAAAGCGCCCATATGCCGCAAAACCCGCATTATTGACCAGTACATCGACGGTCTTTCCTGACTCATTGAGGTGGTCCGCGATTGCGTCTACGGCACCGGAAGTGCTCAAATCGGCGGTCAAAAAGTCTGCGTCGCACGCATAATCGCGTCGTAATTCCTCGGTGAGATCGCGCAGAGCGTCGTGGGAGCGCGCCACCAGCAGAAGTTTGGCGCCCTCTCTGGCGAAGGCGAATGCAAACGCCCGTCCGATGCCGGACGATGCACCGGTGATGAGTGCGGTTTTTCCGCGAAAGTCATAGCGGCTAGTCATGGCGTACTGCGTGAGTGGAAGAAGGAAACGACTGTAAACCGTTGACTATAGGCCACGGTCAAGCCCTAATGTGGGTTCACGAATTCGGATGGAGGCAGCATGCTTATTGGCGAACTCTGCAAACAGGCGGGCGTTTCTCGCGACACGGTTCGCTACTACGAGAGAATGGGGCTACTGGACAAACCAACGCAACCGCACGCGACGAATACGTACCGACGTTATTCCGCGCTTTCATTGCAGCGGATTCGCTTGATTGTCCACGCCAAGGCGCTGGGTTTCACACTGGCGGAAATTCGCGATGTCGTCGGCGTTTGGGATAGTCCGAGTTTCGATACCGCGCAGAAAGTTGCCTGTCTTCAGGCCAAACTCGAAGAGCTTGACGAAAAGAGCGCTGCGTTGCACGCACTACGCACAGGGTTGCTTAACGCCCTGGATAAAGTTGGCGGTGAGTGCATTGACGTTGAAATAGCGGAGTGAAGTTCGGCGAGCGGCGCTATCTGGCTCGCATCGAGCACGATGCGTCGCCATATCAAGCCCCGCTACGCCCACAATAAATCTCGAAGAGCGCCCGAAAGAACCGGTCATAGGCGGCCGATCGCGGGTCACGACGCACCGATGCACGCAAGCTCACCAGTGGCACACCTGGCGTGTAATTTCGCCCTCTTCCCAAACCCCTGGTCCAACTCTCGCCCCACACCTCACCAACGGCAGTCAGGCTATTCGCGTTCCGTGCGATATCGATCTGTGCATAACACCAAAGCTGCCCCCAGATGTTGGGCCAAAGGTTTGCCGGAATCTGCATCCTCGAATGCTTGATCTCGACAATGATGACTTCCGAGAACCGTGCGTTGCGGTAGACCAGATCCGGAGACGCTCGCAGTGGCTCGCCATTGACCTTCAAACTATCGATGGTGAAGTAATCCACATGATCGCGATCGCGCACATGCAAGCCGTTGTGAATCAGACGCCATTCCGAATCAATACTGCGCAGAAATCCGTTGTTGACGCAACAGGCTGCCTTTGTTCGCCTCTCGAGAATCTCCGGCTCCATTGCCTTGCCGCGCTCGCGATCTTCATCGTCGCCAAACGCTTTGCCGTAGAGCGAATAAATCCACTGTGAGAATGCGGAAACCGTCGCTTCCGGTTTTTCCGGTCGCATTTTTTGCGCATGTCGAAGAAACTCGGACGGCACCAGCTTGAATGTCGACGAAACGGGACCGTCTGGCACACGCTTCACAACATCCTGAGCGAAGGGGATTCCGACTATTTTGTCCTTCTCCAGGGGATCCTTTACCAATGCCGCGCCGAAGAGCACTTGCGCACGTGCCTCTGCCGCCTGCCGGTCCATGCGATCGAGACCGCGAGATCCTTCAGGCCAAAAATTGACAGAACGCCGTGAAGGCCGCTCCGGCCCAACCAGCGGCGGCGGCTCTTGTTCCTCTTCGTCTTCGTCGTCCCAATCGCTCATCGGCCTGTCTCGATTCAATGCACTTCATGCGCCGCTCACGGCATCGCCGAGCGCGATCGTTCCAATCGCGCGCGGTAACGCACCCCGGTAGATATTGTAGTTACGCGATATCCCATTGCACGCTTCTCTACCTTTTCCACGTCTCGCTGGCGAACCCATTCGTGAATTCGGAGTCATTGTATGACGTATGCTCGCTTTCGGACGCACCTTAAAGCACACACGCAGACGAACGAATCGTTTCCACTCCATTTGATTTACTCAGCGCGACAATAAGCGTCTATCCAGCCGGAAACGTCGTTTCCCAACCGCCGCCCAGCGCCTTGAACAGCGTGACCAGCGACACCGCCAACTCCGTCGAACTCGCCGCGTACGCCTGTTGTGTGTGCAGCAACGCTTTCTGCATGGTCAGCACATTCAGGAAATCCGTCGCGCCGGCAACGTACTGGCGTTGCGCGTTATCGAATGCGATCCGGTTCTGTTCGACGGCTTCGGCAAGCCGGTCTCGCTGCATTTGACGTGTGCTGTAATCGCTCATTGCATTGTCGACCTCGTGCCATGCACTAAGCACTACGCGCTGAAAATCGATCGCCGCTTCCTGTTGTTGCGCCTCGCGCAGCGCCAGTTGCCCCTTCAATCGACCGCCGTCGAAAAGCGGCACGCTCAATGCCGGGCCGAAGCCGAACATACGCGAACTCCACGTATCGAGATCGCCGAAATGCATCGCCTGCAAACTCAGGTTCGCCGACAAGGTGATACGCGGATAGAAGTCGCCGATCGCCACACCGATGCCCGCCGTGGCCGCATGCAAGCGCGCCTCGGCCGCGCGAATGTCGGAACGACGCTCGGCGAGTTCCGACGGCACGCCGGCCGGCACCCGCGGAGGCAGCGGCGCAATGACGGCGTCGGCGAACAATTCGTCTTCGAGCGCGCGCGGCGGCGCGGCCATCAGCAGGCTCAATGCATTGACGAGATGAACACGCTGATTATCGAGCAGCGGCAATTGCGCTTCGATCGTCGCGACCTGCCCCGCCGCTTCCGCCATCTCCAGATGTGAAGCCACGCCATCGGCAAAACGAATGCGCGTCAGTTCGAGACTATGCCGCGCGATATCGAGGTTTTGTTCGACAATACGCTGCTGCGTCTGCACGCCGCGCAGTTGCAGGTAGTCGCTGGCCGTTTCGGCGAGCGCTGCCAGCAAGACATCCCGACGCAGATCGGCGCTCGCCTCGACGGACGCATCGGCGGCTTCGTTCTCGCGCCGCACGCGCCCCCACAGATCCAGCTCCCACGACGCATCGAGACCGGGTTGCCACACGTTGTAGTCGTGCTTCCCATCGAGCCCGGAAATGTCGAGAAGGCCGTTCTGACTCGATCGGGCGTGCTGGTACGACGCGGTGCCATTCACCGACGGCCCGGCATCGGCGCCGGTGATGCGACGCGCGGCGCGAGCCTGCATCAGCCGCGCACTGGCCGCCTTCACATCGAGACTCGACGACGCCACGCGCGCGATCAGCGACGACAGTTCGGCATCGTGAAACGCGTCCCACCATTGCGGATCGAGCGCGCCGTCGACGATTTGCGACGTGGGGGTTCCGCTGGCTGCCTTGGCGTTTTCCGTCGCGATCGAGCCAGCGCCATGCCATTGCTCGGGCAATGCCGCCACCGGTCGATGAAAATCGGGGCCCAGCGTGCATGCCGCCAGGCTCAGCTCCAGTACCAGGAGCACACACGCGCCCGAGAGGATGCGCAACATCGGCGTATTCATCGTGCAGCGACCTCGCCAACTTTGTCTGCGTGCGCCTCGGGCGTGCTGTCGGTTTGAATCGTGGCTTCGACCGACATGCCCACGCGCAGTTTTTCCAGCGTTGCCTGGCCAGCGTGCAACACGATCTTGACGGGAATCCGCTGCACGACTTTCGTGAAGTTGCCGGTCGCGTTATCGGGCGCGATGGCGGCGAACGTCACGCCGGTCGCAGGCGCGAAACTTTCGACGATGCCCGCCAGCACGACGCCGGGCCAGGTATCGACGCGAACTTCCACGCGCTGGCCAGGATGAACGTCGGTCAGCTGCGTCTCCTGGAAATTCGCCACCACATAGGCCTGTTGCAGCGGCACGACCGCGAGCATCGGCGTGCCGGGCGTCACATAGGCACCGACGCGAACCGCGCGTTGCCCCACCACGCCGTCGATCGGCGCGACGATACGCGTCCACGACAGATTCAGTCGCGCGGTGTCGAGCGCGGCTTGCGCCTGCTGAAGCGCCGCGTTGGCGCGTTCACGCTGAGCCGTCAGCACGCCAACCTGCTGCCTCGCCGCCTTCAGCCCGGCGTCGCTACGCGAGACGTCCGCGCGCGCCGTATCGCTGCGGGAGCGCGCCTGTTGCGCGTTCTGCTGGCTGCCCGCGCCATGCTGCGCGAGATCGCTGTAGCGCGCGTAATCCGCGTTGGCGAACACCGCGCCGGCACGCGCGGCCGTCAATGCGGCGGCGGCCTGGTCGATCAGCGACTGCTGCTGGGCGATACTCGCCGACACGTTGTCGATATTCGCCTGTGCGGCCGCAACGTTCGCCTGCGCCGCCGCGACGGCCGCCGCGTAATCGCGATCGTCGATCTGCGCGAGCAACTGGCCTTTGTGCACCACCTGGTTGTCGTCGACGCTGAGCGTGCTGATCTGGCCGGCGACGCGCGGCGCGACCACGGTGAAATCCGCGCTGACGAATGCGTCGTCGGTGCTTTGCGCGGAGGCATGCATCACACGATAGGCGCACGCCGCACAGAGTCCGGCCACTAAAACGGCCGCCGCGATGACGAAGTAACGTTGAGTTGTCGATTTCGATTCAGACATGTGTCGGAAGTTTTGCTGTGTTGGAGTGTGCGGCCGTCATGGCCGACGCGATGCTCTGTTCCGGTTGAGGCGCGGGGACAGCGGCAGGTGCGGGACGCGGCGGAAAAACGCGCGTGGGCATGAGCGGAATCAGCACGATCAGTCCAAGCGCGAGCCAGCCCATCAGGCGAAACACATCCGCCGACGCAAGCACGAGCGCCTGATCGTGAATCCGTTGGGCAAACAGGCCGCGCATTGCATCCGCACCGAGATTCAGACGCGCAGCGAGATCGTGCTGCGCGAGCATCAGGGCTTGCGTGCGGTTGCCGGTCTGATCGATCAGCACGTTCGAATGAACGTGTTCGCGCATCGTCGTCAGCCCTTCTGCCACGCCCGCGCCGACCACGACTGCAAATCCCTTCACCGTATTGAACCAGGCCGACGCAAACGGGCCTTCCATCGGCGTCATGCCGTTGGTTGCGAGCATGAGCAGCGGAATCACCGCCATCGGCTGCGCGGCGATCTGCATGAGTTGCAGCGCGTAGAAGTTGCCGCGCGTCCAGTCGCTGGTCATCGAACTGCCCACGAAACACGTCAACGCGGTGAGCCCGAGTCCGCCCGCCAGCACCCAGCGGCAATCGACCCGGCGGTTGTTGCACAACGCTGCCACGGCGGGCAACGCGACCAGTTGCGGCAGCGCGACCCACAACGCGAGCGGCGCGCTCTGCAAGGGCCGATAACCCTGCACCTCGGCCAGATACGCGGCCGGCACGCCGGGCACCGCGACGAGGATCAGCAGCATGCCGCCGAGTGTGATGAGCGCGAACGAGAGGTTGCGTCGCGCGAGCAACTGGATCTTGAAGAACGGCAGCGGATGAAACCATTCGTTGACGAGAAAGAGCGCCATCGACGCAATGCCGCCTGCGGCCAGCAGACAGATCAGCGGCGAATCGGTCCAGCCGAGCCGCGTGCCCTGCTCCAGCGCGACCACCAGCATGCCGATGGCCGGAAAGCCGAGCAGCACGCCGCGCCAATCGAACTGGCGAAACCGTTCGAGCCGCAACGGATCTTGCGGCAGCCCCCAGGCGACCATGCCGATCGACAACGCGGCGAGCGGCACGATCTGCCAGAACAGGAAGGGCCAGCCGACGTACTCGGTCCACAAGGCCGCCAGCGGCGTGCCCAGATTCGGCGCGAATGTCGCCGTCAGTGCGTACGCGCCGAGCCCGTACAGCTTGATGGCGGGCGGCAGGAAACGCAGCGCGACGGTCATGAGCATCGGCGGCAGACAACCGCCCGCGAGACCTTGCAGCGCACGCAGCGTCAGCAATATGTCGAACGACGCGAACGATGAAGCGAACGACGCAGCGAACGGAAACGCAATTCCGAGCAGTGCGAACGCCGCGACGGCGCCGATCGTGAAGCGCCGCAACGAGAACGTTGCCGAGCACCACGGCGCGAACATCATCGCCGCAACCTGCGTGACCTGATAAGCCGTGCTCAACCAGGAACCGTGGTCGACGCTGAGACCGAGCGCGCCGCGAATATCGGGCATCGCGACTTCGATTACGTGGTCGTTAAGCTGCGCGATCACGACCGCAATCAGCACGCCGACAAGGCCGACAATCACGCGCGCGGTAAAGGCGGGACCGGCGGCAGCCTGGGAAACTGCGGGTTTTGGCGAGCCGGATGCGGCCTGGGTCGCGTGCTCGCTCACGCGCACCGCGGATCCGCTCACGCTGGCCGCCTGTCATGGCGTGGCGCGAGGAAATGGCGCACAACGCGCCGGGTGGCATCGGCGCATACGTCCGCTGCGGATAAGAACTTCATGAAGGCTCCGAACGACTTGATTTCGATGGAGCCAGTCTAAGAAAAACGTTGCATGCCGAAAATTGCAACGTTCGCAATCCAGCCGTGTGCTAGACGCACTGCTTGTTTCTGGTGATCAGGCTTGCGCAGCCGCGCCGCAGACGTCGCGCACGACGCGTCGTAGCCACTGATGCGCGGGATCGCTCTGAAAGCGGGGATGCCATGCCTGAATCAGAACGATGGTTTCCAGCGGAATCGGGATAGCGAATGAGCGCACCCGCATGCCCAGCCCTTTCGCCGCCGCGACGACGTGCTCGGGCAGCGACAGAATCAGGTTCGAGCTGCCCAGCGCAAACACGCCCGATTGAAATGACGGCACGACCAGCGAGACGGTGCGCCGCAAGCCGAGCGCGTCGAGCGCATCGTCGATCGGACCGGCGGTGCGGCCCCGGCGCGACACGCTCACATGGTCGCAGGACGCGTATCGCTCGGGCGTGATGTCTTCGTCGAAGATCGGGTGATCGTCACGCGCCAGGCCCACGAAGGTCGTCGTGAACAGCGACTGAACGTGGACGTCCGGCCCCAGCGGACGCATCGCGCTGATGTAAAGGTCGGTCTTGCCTTCGAGCACGACGGACGGTTCGGTGTCGCTTTCCGGCTGGAAACGAAGCACCGCGCGCGGCGCCTCCTTTTTCATTCGATCCAGCAGGTCGGCTCCAAACGAACTGGTGAACGTGTCATTGGCGTGAAGATTGAAGTGCCGATCCAGCGTGGCGAGGTCGAGCGCTCGCTGGGGTTGTAGCAGTTTCACCGCGCCTTCGACCGATGCACGCACCTGCTCGCGCAAGGCGAGCGCGCGGGGTGTCGGCACCATACGGCGGCCGATCTTGACCAGCACCGGATCGCCGAGCGTATCGCGGATCCTGGCGAGCGTGCGGCTCATTGCGGGAGCGCTCAGGTGCATGCGTTGCGCGGCGCCGACGACGGAGCCTTCGTCGAGCAAGGCATCGAGGGCGATAAGGAGGTTGAGGTCGGGTAGCTGCATCGCACGCAATGATTGGGGTTAAAGCGTGCAGTGTGCATCAGGTTGGCGGGGTTTGCTGTGGAACGAACTTGCGCTTCGCAACACGCCGCTCGCCCCTCACTGCCGCGCCGCCACCATATCGAGCAGCGCGCGTGTGCCCGCCGAGCGATCGTAGGCGCGCGTCGCGATCACCACTTCGCTGTAGCCGTTGGCCATGTCGAGCGGCTTGAACACCGCGCCTTCCACCTGGAAACGCGCGAGCGTGCGCGGCACCACGCCGACACCCAGCCCGGCCGCGGCGAAGCTCACCACGCCGAGCGAATCGGTCGTGCGCAGCACGTTCTTCGCCACGAAGCCGGCCTCCAGACACAACTCCTGCACCCGATGCCCGACGCCCACGCCGGGCGGGTCGTCGACCACGATGAGGCGGTCGTCGCCGATATCGCGCAGCGCCATGCGCCGCCGTTTCGCACAGCGATGATCGTGCGCGAGCACGACGTCGAGCGGCGTGCGCGAAAACGGCGTGATACGGATCGACGTCGGCAGCGCGCCCGGCGGAGAGCGCAGGAAAGCCACGTCGATACGCTCGTCGGCGAGCGCGGTCATCTGCGCCTGAACGGGGATGCCGCGCAGTTCGAGTTCGACGTCGGGCCGCGCCTGCGCAAAGCGACGGAGCAACGCGGGCAACTCCGGCTCCAGCGCCACCGAGTTCGCGTACGCGATGCAGAGCTTGCCCAGTTCGCCGCGGCTCGCGCGCCGCCCCGCCAGCACGGCGGTTTCCGCCTGCGCGAGCGCCTGACGCGCGTAGTCGAGAAACACCGCGCCCGCCGACGTGAGCTCGATGCCGCGCCGCACACGCTGGAACACCTTGAAACCCAGCTGCGTTTCGAGCACCTTCATCTGCTGCGTGACAGCGGGCTGCGCAATGCCCAGACGCTCGGCGGTGCGCCCGAAATGCAGCTCCTCAGCCGCGATCACAAAGGTGCGGAAGTTACGGAAGTCCATGACCGCCCCGGTTTAAAAATAAGATTATCTTATCAAAATCGCCGGTTTTGATTGATTGATTCAATCCACCTGGAGGGGTCAAATAGAGCCTGTCCAAACGATGACGCGCTCACCGTCACAGCGTCATCGGGTCAGTCGTTCTATGAGAGGCACGCCATGAATCAACGAATCGAATCCCGCCAACTGAAAGCCGACACCACCGCCGACGCGCCCGTCGAGGATCTGCGCTCCGCGCTTGCACGCCTCGCGGCGACGCCGGGCCAGCTGCTCGAAACCGATCGCGAAGTCGATCCGCACGCGCAACTGGCCGGCGTGTACAAGCGCATCGGCGCGGGCGGCACCGTCGAACGTCCGACGCGCCTCGGCCCCGCGATGATCTTCAACACGGTCAAGGGTTATCCGCACAGCCGCGTGCTGGTGGGGCTGATGGCGAGCCGCAAGCGCGTCGGTCTGCTGCTCGACGCCGAGCCGCGCCGCCTCACGCAGCGCATGGCCGATGCCGTGCATCACGCCATCGCGCCGACCACCGTGGCGCGCGAACAGGCGCCGTGTCAGGAAGTCGTTCATCTCGCGAGCGACGCCGGTTTCGACCTGCGCAAGCTGATCCCCGCGCCGACCAACACCGAAAGCGATGCGGGTCCGTTCCTGTGTCTCGGCCTCGTGCTCGGCAGCGATCCCGACACCGGTCACGCCGACGTGACGATCCATCGCCTCTGCGTGCAGGGCCGCGACGAACTCTCGATCTTCTTCGCACCGGGCCGCCACATCGACACGTTCCGTCAAAAGGCCGAAGCACGCGGCGAAGCGCTGCCCGTCTCGATCAACATGGGCCTCGACCCGGCGATCCACATCGGGGCGTGCTTCGAGGCGCCGACCACGCCGCTCGGTTTCGACGAACTCTCGATCGCGGGCGGCCTGCGCGGCAAGCCGGTCGAACTGGTCGATTGCGTGAGCGTCGCGCAGAAGTCCATCGCGCGCGCCGAGATCGTCATCGAGGGCGAGATTCTGCCGAACGTGCGCATCGTGGAGGACCAGAACACCAACACGGGCCACGCGATGCCGGAATTTCCGGGCTATAACGGCCCGGCCAATCCGTCGCTGCCCGTCATCAAGGTCAAGGCCGTGACGATGCGCCACGGCGCGATCATGCAGACGCTCGTGGGCCCCGGCGAAGAACATACGAGCCTCGCCGGCATTCCGACCGAGGCGAGCATCTACAACGCCGTCGAGGCGGCGATGCCGGGCTTCGTCAAACAGGTCTACGCCCACACGGCGGGCGGCGGCAAACTGCTTGCCGTGTTGCAGGTGGAAAAGCATTCGGCCTTCGACGACGGCCGCGCGCGCCAGGCCGCGATCATCGCGCTCGGCGTGTATTCCGAACTGAAACACGTGATTCTGGTCGACACCGACGTCGATCCCTTCGACACCGAAGACGTCATGTGGGCCATGACCACGCGCTTCCAGGGCGACATGTCGACGATGTTCCTGCCGAAGGTGAACGGCCACGTGCTCGATCCGTCGCAGACGCCCGAGTTCAACCCGGCGCTGCCCGCTCGCGGCGTGACCTGCAAGACGGTGTTCGACTGCACCGCGCCGTTCCACCTGCGCGGCGAGTTCGAACGCGCGAAGTTCATGGATGTCGATCCGCGTCCGTTCGCGCCCGAGCTGTTCGCGGACGCGGACAGCGATGCCTGAACGCGTAGTCGTGCAGCCCTAAAAAGCAACCACGCGCAAACGTAACCTCAACGCGCGCCTTGCGGCTGATAAACCGGCCGACTCGAAACCGCCAGCTTCACCGCAAGGCCGCCGTTGTTATCCGCGAGTTTGAGCGTGCCGCGATGCAAGGTCGCGACGCTCTTCACGAGCGCGAGGCCGAGCCCGACGCCCGGCGTCCCGCGACTCGCATCGCCGCGATAAAAGCGCTCCGTCACCTTCTCGCGTTCGTTCGGAGGAATGCCGGGACCGTCGTCGGCGACTTCAATTTCAATCAGGCCTTCATGCTCATTGACGCTCACATGCACGCGCGTGTGGGCGTATTTGAGTCCGTTATCGATCAGATTGCCAATCGCCTGCGCGATCAGCAGCGGGTCGACGATCGCGTTGAGTTCCACCGGACACGTCAGCGACAACGCAATGCCGCGCACGTCGCCCAAAGGCTGATAAAAGTCCACGGCTTCCGAAACGATATCCGCCACGTTGCTCGCGACAAATCCCGATCGCCTGACACCCGCATCGATTTCAGCGAGACGCAACAGCGCATTGAAAATGCCGATTACGCGATCGATATCGCCGAGCGCGCCTTCCAGACGTTCGAGCGTATCGGTGTCCACCTGCTTGCTCAGGTCGAAAATCATCACTTCCATGCGCGCGCGAAGCTCGGAGAGCGGCGTGCGCAAATCATGAGCGATGGCATTCGACGTATTGCGCACGTTGTTGATCATCTCGACCAGCGCTTCCTGCGCAACCTGGCGGCGCTCCACCTCGTCATGCAATCGCGCGTTGCGCTCTTGCAATGCCTGCTGAAGCCGCCGCAATTTGATGTGGGTTTGCACGCGCGCGAGCAACTCCTCCATTTGCAGCGGCTTGGTCACATAATCGACGGCGCCCACCTGAAAGCCGATATGTTTGTCGTCGATACGCGACAGCGACGTCATGAAAATCACCGGGATATCGCAGGTCTCGGGCTGCGCCTTGAGCCGGCGGCATACCTCGAAACCATCGAGTCCCGGCATCATGACATCGAGCAGAATCAGATCCGGGCGCACGAGCGCGGCGCGGCTCAAGCCCTCTTCGCCATCGCGCGCGATCGAAACCTGCAGGCCGCTCGCCTCCAGAAAATCCACGACAATGCCCAGATTCGACGCCGTGTCGTCCACCACCAGCACGACGGGCGGCCTGATTTGAAATTCTTCGGACATAGGCATCAAGTTTCGTTCAAGTGCTTTTCGATCAGCGCGAGCAACTGGCGCGATTCGAAATTCTGCGCGAGCGTGCGGACCTGTTCCGCGAACACGCGATAGCGGTGATCGTTGGGGCTTTCACACCAGCCCTGCACATGACGCACCACGTCGCTCATCGAACCGCGCAGCGCGAGCGCGTGCAGCGCTTCCATGTCGGCACGCGACGGCAGCGCGAATGACACGAATGGCGCGGGCGAATTGCCTGGCGCGGCGCTGCTGGATTGCACGTCCGCCGCGCTGCGCCAGCCGTCATCGGCGGGTTCGTGCGCAGGCGCTCCCTCTGCGCGTTCCGCGCCCGATTCGACCGCGAAATCCAGCCAGAAACGGCTGCCCCGTCCCGGCACGCTCTCGACTTCGATCGCGCTGCTCATGCGCTTCGCGAGATGCTGGCTGATCGACAAACCGAGCCCGAGTCCGGCGCGCTGACGTTCGCTGTCGCCAGCCTGTTCGAACGGCTGGAACACACGTTCGAGCTGGTCCGCGTGAATGCCGACGCCCGTGTCGCGCACCTCGAATCGCAACACATGACGATCCACCAGATTCACCGAGAAATGGACGCTGCCGAGATCGGTGAATTTGACGGCATTCGACAGCAGATTGAGCAGCACCTGACGCAGGCGTTTCTCGTCGGCGCGAATCACGCGCGGCGCGTCGGGTGCAAGCGCACAGGTCTGCTCCAGGCCCTTCTCGCGCGCTCGCAGATACACCATATCCGAGAGCGTTTCGACAAACGGCGCGAGCAGCACGTCGCCGATATCGAGCGGCACGCGCCCGGCGCCGACGCGCGCGAAATCGAGCAGGTCGTTAATCAAGGTCAGCAGATGCGAACCGCTCTGCTCGATCAACGCGATGTGCGATTTGGCGCGCTCGGCCAGCGACGCATCGTGACGCAGAATCTGCGAATAACCGAGTATGCAGTTCAGCGGCGTTCTCAGTTCATGGCTGATATTGGCGAGAAACTGGTCCTTGGCGCGATTCGCGGTTTCCGCGTCGTCGCGCGCGACCCGCACCGTTTCCTCCAGCGCCTTGCGCTCCGTGATATCCGCCGCCGTGCCGGACACGCGCGTGCCGCCCTGGCCCGCGAGCGCCGTCGACGTGCCGCGCGTGAGCACCCAGCGATAGCTGCCGTCACGTTTGCGCACGCGATGCTCGATCTCGAAGCCGCTTCCCGGTCGCGCCGCGCAACGTGCAAAGGCGCGGCGCAGAAGCGCGCGGTCGTCCTCGTGGACCAGCTCCAGCACGCGGATGGAGTCCAGCTCGGCGTCGCGCTCCGCATAGCCGAGCCACGCGGAAATATTCCAGCACTGAAGACGCGGCGCACGCACACGGGTGCGCGGAATCTCCACGTCCCACACGCCGACTTTCGAGCCGCGCATCGCCACGCCAAGGCGTTCGTTGGTTTCGCGCAGGATGGCGGCTTGCGACGCGTGTCTCGACTCCGTCGCATCGCGGATGGCGAAGACCATGCCGCAAACCGATCCCGCGTCGCTCACGATCGGCGAACTGCGGATCTCGACAGGCAGCGTCCGTCCGCTCCGTTCCACCAGCCGCGTGCGCGCCGGATACGGCACGTTGCCGCCCGCCAGCAGCGCGAAGGCCACGCTGACCGCGATCGGCGCATTCGTGTCCTCGTCGACCAGCGCGAGCACATCGGCGAGCGGACGTCCCGCCGCCGCATCGCCGCGCCATCCGGTCAGCCGCTCGGCGACGGGATTCATCAGCGTGATGCGGCCATCGGTGTCGGTCGCGATGACGCCATCGCCAATGCTCGCAAGCGTCACGGCATAACGCTGCTCGCTCTCGCGCAGGCGGCGCTCGGCGTCGTGCTTGTAGAGCGCCATTTCGACGACGGTACGCAGTTGCAGATCGTCGAACGGTTTCAGCACATAGCCGAACGGCTCGGTGAGCGTCGCGCGGCGAACCGTGTCCTCGTCGGCGTAGGCGGTCAGGAACACGACGGGCACGTCGTGCGCCGCGCGCAGCTGCCGCGCCGCGTCGATACCGTCGAGCGCGCCTTCGAGCCGGATGTCCATGAGCACCAGACTCGGCTTGTCGCGCGCGGCCAGCGCCAGCGCGTCCTCTCCGGTCGCGACCTGGCCGATCACGTTATGTCCGCAGCGCTGCATCTGCTGGGCGATATCGCGCGCCACCACCCAATCGTCTTCCACGATCAGGATGCGCGCGGGAGGCGTCGCGGACGCCGCGCGCGAATCCGGCTCAGAACTGGATCGCAAAGCACGTCCCTCCATGACGGGAAATGTCGATGACGCCGCGCAACTGGCGGCTCAGATCGTGAACGAGTTGCAGCCCGAGCGAGTCGACCTCTTCAATCGCAAACGCGACAGGCAGACCCACGCCGTCGTCGGCGACGCTCAGGATGCAGCGCGGCGCGGTATCCGCATGACGCGGCACATGCTCCACCGAGTCATCGAGGCTCAACGCCACGCGCAGACTCCCGCGCCGCCCCTGCGGAAACGCGTGCTTGAGCGCGTTCGACACCAGCTCGTTGACGATCATGCCGCACGCAATCGCGCGATTCATATCGAGTTGAACGTCGTCCACCTTGACATCGAGGACCACGCCCGACTGGCTCATTTCGTAGACGCGCGCGAGATGCGCGCACAGATTGCGTATGTGCGGCGCCATGTCGATGCGCGCGAAATTGCCTGCACGATAGAGGTTTTCGTGCACCATCGCCATCGATCGAACCCGATTCCGGCTTTCCTGGAACAGTTCGGCGACCGCGCGATCCGGCACGCGCGCGCCCTGCAGATTGAGCAGGCTGCTGATCAATTGCAGGTTGTTTTTCACGCGATGGTGCACCTCGTGAAGCAACGCATCCTTCTCTTCGAGCAAGGCCTCGACCTGTTCGAGACTGGCGTTTTCAAGCGAGATCGCGGCTTGCGACGCGAGCAGGCGCAGCACCGTCATGCGCGGCGGCGTGAACGCGCCCGGCGCGAGTTCGTTCTCCAGATACAGCGCGCCGATAACGCGTGTCTGCTTGACGAGCGGCAGGCACAACACCGAACGCGCGCTGCGGTCCTGAAAGTATTCGTCAGCGGCGAACGGATTGTGAGCGAGCGCGTCGTCGACGAGCAGCGCGTCGTGCGTGCGCAAGCACGCGTTCAGCATGGTCAGCGGCAAGGTGCGCGGCGTGCCGGTTTGCCGCTCGACGCGCACCTCGCCGCCCTCGCGCGCTTCGGCCTCGACATGCAATCGCTCGTCGTGCGGAAGAACCAGCAGCGCACGCCGCGCACCCGTGTGCTCCAGCACGATCGTCATGAGCGTGTGCATGAGCCGGTCCAGCACGCGTTCGCTCGAAATCGCCTGCGACGCGCGCACGACCGACTCCACGTCGAGCAGATTCGCGGCGGCGTCCGGCGTGACGGCGCGCGGCGCGTCGGAGGCGAGTTGCGGATGCGCCGCGTCGAGCGCCGCGACACGCGCATTCGCGCCCCAGCTTGCGTAAGCCTCGCGCGCGCGGCGAAGATACACGGGCGCAATCGCCGTGAAGCCGCGCGCGAGATAGAAGTGGCCCGCACGCTCCGCCGCCAGCGCCTCGACGTGCAGCAGACGGTTCGCGCGTGCGCTGTCGATCGCGCGTTCATAGAGCCGCATCGCCTCCATTTCCGCGCCGCGCACGCACGCAAGCTCGGCTTCGAGCAAAGCCGCACGCGCTTCGAAATTGGCGGGACAACTCGCGGCCCACGCCTGCACCTTGCTCACGTGTGCTTCGAGCGCCGCGTCCACGGTTTGCGCCGAACGCAAGCCCGCGAGCGCCGAAAAGAAGTGATATTCGGCGAGTTCGAAGTGGCCCGACGACGTCCACACGAGCGGCGCGGCACGCGCGCCCGCCGCGAGTGCGCCTTCGATATCGCCCGCGAAATAGCGCGCTTGCTGCTGACGAATCCAGTACCAGCACGCGGCGATATCGAGCGCGCGATTGTGCTCGAAATGACTTTCCAGCGCGACCGTGTCGACGTAATCGGCGTCAGGCGAACCGAACCACGGCGACGTGCCACGCAAATCGCGAATCAAGGCGAGCTGCGCGTTGATGATATCGACGATCAGACCAAAACCGGCCTCGCGCACGACGTGAAGTCGTTCGAGCGCGCGCGCTTCCACTTCCGCGAGCGGCGTCGATGCAGCGAGCAACGTCGTGACGAGACAGCAACTGCTGAAGCCGATGTAGGTGAGATCGCCGCTTTCCGTGGCGACCTCGAAGGCGCGCTGCAGAATCGGCAGGCTGTGCCCGATCGGTTGCGTCCACGGCATGACGTGGTACGAGAAACACATGTAGACGCGGGCGCGAAACTGATCGAGGCCCTTCTCGTCGACGAGCGCCATCCCGAGCTTGCCGAACTCGTAACCGCCCGGATAGTCGCCGAATACCGGCCCCGCGACCATGCCCAGATAGGCGAAGCCGAGCGACGACGCGCCCGCGTTGCCGTGCTCCATGCTCAGGTTCGCCATGCGCGCGAGCACGAGGCAAACGAGATTTTCATCGGTGAAAAACGCGGGCGGCAAAACCGCCGTGAAGACGTTGAGCGTCGCCTCGAGCGTTTCGTCGGCGAGCGTGGGATTGTCGAGCATCGCCATGATCGAGCGTTCCTGCACGCGCGCGGCCACTTTCGCGTATTCGTCGTGCGCCGCCGCGCGCTCGGGATGCGCGCTCCAGTCGATGCCCACCTCGCGCAGATAGCGCAGGCAGATGTCGACGGCCACGCTCATTTCGTCGAGCGCCGTATGCAGCGTGATGCGCAAAAACGCAACGGCCGCCTTTTCGGGAATGCTGCGCGCCAGCGCCGCGAGCGCGCGCAAACGGCTCTCCGCATCGCCCGGATTACCGGCGAGGAACGTGCATTCGGCGAGCAGCAGTTCGAGCGAGAACTTCTCGCGATAGTGCGTTTGCCACGCCGTTTCGTCGAGAATCTCGCTGCCGGTGACCAGATAGTTGAGCGCCGTGGCGTAAGCGGACGCCGCGCGGGCGCGCTGTCCCGCCCGCAGATTCAGCAGGCCGACACGCAGGCGCAGCGCTGCGTCGTCGATGGCGCTCAGGGCGCGGTTATATTGATTGACGATATCGAAGATCGTGCGATCGAGTTCCGGATCGGCATCGTCGAGATCGAGCCGCCGGCCAATTCGCCCATGCGCGGCAACCCGCTCGTGCGGCCCGAGCAGTGCATAGGCCGCTTCCTGCACGCGGTCGTGCACGAACGCGTAGGCATGCGCCCGGCGATAGACCAGCCCCTGCTCGACGGCTTCCGCAAGCGTGGCGTCGATCTGTGCCGCGGACTGGCCGTGCACGCTCGCGAGCACCGCGCGCGACGCCGTCGCGCCCACACAGGCGAAATCGGTCAGCAGCCGCTGCGTCGGCGCCGAAAGACGCTCGATCTTTCCGATCATCAGATCGACGACGCTTTCAGGAAACGCGCGCTGCGCAATCTGCTCGACGCTCCAGACCCAGTGGCGCGCCGCATCGTCGAAACGCAAATAGCCGTCGTCGGCGAGCGCGTGCAGGTATTGCACCGCGAAGAACGGATTGCCCCCCGTGCGCTCGAACATCAGCCGCGCGAGCTGGCCGCTGGCCGCCGTATCGCTGCGCGTGGCGTCGCGCACGAGGCGCTCGATGTCGGCCACCGTGAGCGGCGCGAGCAACAGGTCGCTCACGCGTGCGCCGCGCGCGCGCAGATCGGCGATCACATGCGCGAGCGGATGCGCCGCGCCGACTTCGTTCTCGCGATACGCGCCGACGATCAGCAACGCATCGTTGCCCGCGCCACGGCCGAGCGCTTCAAGAATCGACTGCGTGCCGGCGTCGAGCCATTGCAGATCGTCGAGAAACAACACGAGCGGCTGGCCCGCGCCGGCGAACGCCGCGATGCAGCGTGTCAGCACGGCGACGAAGCGCGTCAGTGCTTCGTGCGGCGGCGCTTCGGCAACGGCCGATTGCGGCCCGACGAGTTGTTCCAGCGACGGCAGCAGATCGACGAGCAGGCGTCCATGCGGCCCGAGCGCCTGCTGGATGCGTTTGCGCCAACGCGCCTGCTCGCGCGGCTCGTCGCGCAGGATTCGCTGCAGCAATTGCTCCAGACATTGCGCGATCGTCGCGTACGGCACGTTGCGGCGGTGTTGATCGAATTTGCCCGATGCGAAACGGCCGCGCGTCATGCTGCGGTGAAAGTCCTCGACCAGCGACGATTTGCCGATGCCCGAATAGCCGGAGATGAATACGCATTCGGTCGTGCCGTCGCGGGCGACGCGCTCGAACGCCTGCGTGAGCGCATCGAGTTCGGCGGCGCGGCCATAGAGGCGGTCGGGGATGAGCAGGCGATCGTCGGTATCGGCGCTGCCGAGCCTGAACGGCGCGAACGCAACGCTGCCGCGCAAACGGTCGGCGCATTCGCGCAGATCGTGCTCGACACCGCGAGCGGTCTGGTAGCGATCCTCGGCGGCCTTCGCGAGCAGACGCGCGACCAGCCGATCGAACGTTTCCGGCAGCGCGGGCAGCCAGTCGCGCAGCGGCACCGGCACGCTCGCGGTATGGCAATACAGCCACTCGCCGGGCGACGCCGCGGAGTACGGAAAGCGCCCGGTGAGCATCCAGCCGGTCACGATGCCGAGTGCGTAGAGATCGGCGCGCGCGTCGACCTGACGGTTGACGAGACCGGTGCGCTCGGGCGCGAGAAACGGCAGCGCCTGCGCCACCATCACGGGCGGCGCGGCGACCTTGCCGGCGGGCGTGGGACTCGCAGTCAGGCCGAAGCCGGTCAACGCGACAGCAAGCGTGGCCGGATCGACCAGCACGTGTTCCGGACGCAGGTCGTTATGCACGAGTTCCCGTCGATGCAACGCGTCGAGCGCCTGCGCGATGTTGGCGGCGATCGTCATGATCTGCGCATGCGTGAACGCGCGCAGATCGAGCGTGGACAGCGGCACGCCGCCCGGATCCAGCAGCGCGAGCGTGGCCGTCATGCCCTCGCGAACGAAATCGAGCGGCTGGGTCAAACGCGGGCTGTCGAGACGCGCGCGCCATGCCCACGCGTTTTCCAGCATCGCGAGCGTGTGCGCTGAAGGCTGCGGCGATGTGGGAAACACGACGAGACGCGCGGGCGCGTGCGGATTCGCAGCCGACGCTGCGGTGACGCGCGCGAGCACGAACAGGCCGTCGTCGCCGAGACGCATCGCATCTTCCCGGCCGGGCGTCATGCTTCGGCCGTGAGCATGTAGCCGGCGTTGCGCACGGTGCGCAGCAGCGAAGTGTCGAAACCCGCGTCGATCTTTTGCCGCAGCTTGCTCACGTGCACGTCGACCACATTGGTTTGCGGGTCGAAATGATAATCCCAGATATTTTCGAGCAGCATGGTGCGCGTGACGACTTTATCGGCATGACGCATCAGATATTCGAGCAGCTTGAATTCGCGCGGCTTGAGGATGATGGGTTTGCCGCCGCGCGAGACCTTGCGTGACATCACGTCGACACACAGGTCGCCGCAACGCAGCGAGGACGTCACGGGATCGGTCTGCGTGCGGCGCTGCAGGACTTCGAGCCGCGCGAGCACTTCGCCGAACGCGAACGGCTTGACGACATAGTCGTCGCCGCCCGCCTTCAGCCCGCGAATACGCTCGTCCACGGCGTCGAGCGCGCTCAGGATCAGGACCGGCACCTTGCTGCCGGTGGCGCGCATGGCGGCAACGATGCTGAGTCCGTCCACGCCGCCGGGCAGCATGCGGTCGAGCACCACCGCGTCATAGGCGACGCCGCTCAGCGCCAGCAACATGCCGTCGCGGCCGTTGTCGGCGGAGTCGACGCCATGCCCGGCTTCCGTCAAACCCTTCTTCAGGAATCCGGCCACCTGTACGTTGTCTTCGACTAACAAGATCTTCATCTGGCCCATTCATGGTGTCCGGCCGATTCGACACGCGCAGGCGCTTCGATGACCCGGGGTTTGCGGCTTCAGGCTTCCGAAAGGTGAATTATCGGTCGCGATCCGAATGACTGTCTTTGTGCCGCACATTAAATTTCGTTAATGTCCGGTCGCGCGTTTCATTTCGCCGCCGAAGCAGACAGGCTTCGGGATTTCAGAATAATCCGTCCGGAAAACCGCACTGGAATCCGCTGAATTCGATTCGGGTCTTATCCAACCCTCACAGCCCGCAATTAAATCCGAACATTAACCAAATTTAATCCGCGGTTAATGACAGCAAAATACAATCTGGCTATGCTTCAGCCGACATCAATTCTCCGCGAGCAGGATCGTCGCGGAGCCATGCACCACCTGTTTCCCGCCGTCTGCCAACCCGCCGGGCCACCCGGATCGACACGGACGCAACCACCATGACGTCAGCGACCTCTCAGCTTTACACGTTCGCGTCGGCGCATGAATTCGGCTCCCGGTTCATACGATTCGGCGAAACGGAACTCGACATCGGCATGCGCGTGCTCCGCCAGGGTAGCCGCGTACTGGAACTCGGCTCGCGCGCATTCGACCTGCTCGCGACGCTTGCACGGGCGAGCGGGCGCGTCGTACCCAAGGATGAGCTGATAGATAGTGTCTGGCCCGATACGATCGTGGACGAAAATGCACTACATGTGCATCTTTCCACGATACGCAAAGTGCTCGGGCAAGATAGCAAGCTTATTGTAACGGTCCCCCGACGCGGCTACCAGTTGATTGCGTCGCCGTCCACGCCGCTGGCCGCCGCTAATTTCAGGGACGACAACCACCGTACATCGCGCACCGCGACGATGCCGATGCGGGCCGCGCTGCTGGGCCGCGAGACGGCGATCGACGCGATTTGCGCGATGATGCAGGACACGCGCGTGCTCACGCTCGCGGGATCGGGCGGCATCGGCAAGACGTCGATCGCGCTGGAAATCGCGCATCGCACATCAGGCAGCAACGAAGACGGCGTCCACTTCGTCGATTTGTCCGATCAACACGCGCTGGACGAAGTCCTGCTGGCCTTCGGCGAAATCGGCCCCGTTGCGCGCAAAAACGGCGAGCCCGATCTCGACGTTACCGCCGCCATGCTCACGCGTATTCGCGGCCTGATCGTGATCGACAATGCCGAACATGTCGCCGATGCGGTCGCGCAATTGCTCGAACGGACGTGCCATTCCGGGAATCCTCCGCGCTTTCTCGTCACGAGCCGCCAGCCGCTGCGCATCCCAGCCGAAACGGTTTATCGCGTGATGCCGCTCGCCGTGTCGGGCGAAGCGCCCGAGTCTAATGACGCGAACGGCAGCCTATCGCCCGCAATCGCATTGTTTCTGCGCCGTTTATCGCACGACGGCCGGCACCGGATCATCGACGAGCAACTCATGACGCAAGCCGCCGAGATCTGCCGCTGCCTCGACGGCATACCGCTCGCCATCGAACTGGCGGCATCGCGCGCAGCCATACTCGGGCTGGAGCCTGTCCTGAGCAATCTCGCCGATCCGCTGCCCTATCTCGACGGCGGTTATCGCACCGCGAGCGCGCGACACAAGAGTTTGCTCGCGTCGATCAAGTGGAGCTTCGACATGCTCGAGTCGAGCGAACAGGCCGTGTTTCAGCGGCTTTCCGTGTTCGATGGCGCGTTCGACGCCGAGGCCGCGAGCGCGGTCGCGAGCGATGACGGGATCTCGCCCGCGGCGGTGATGGAGTGTGTTTCCGAGCTGGTCGATCACTCGCTGCTCGAAATCCATTTCGACGGCGCGGCGGTGACGTACCGCCTGCTCACGCCGTCCAGGTCGTTCGGAAGGAAGCGGCTCGCCGAAGCGGGCACACTCGCAACGATGGTCGAACGTCGCGCGGATTACGTGCGAAACGCCGCGCGTTGTGCATCGGGACAGCAAGCGCTTGTGTCACCCTTCTCCTTCCGGTCCTGACCGCATGCCTTCGCTTTCCGAGCCGCCGTCGACGACTTTCCAGCTTGGCCACTCGTGCGTCGATCTCCGCGAGCGTGTCCTGCTGCGAAACGGCGAGCCGGTCCAGATGGGCGCACGCGCCTATGCCATTCTCGAAGCGCTGATCGAAGCGGACGGCGGCCTCGTCACGAAGCACGAACTCCTGGCGCGCGCGTGGCCCGGCGTTGTCGTCGAGGAAAACAATCTGCAGGTGCAGTTGTCGAAGCTGCGCCGCGCGCTGGGCGATGACCGCGCCTGTATCGTCACCGAATCGGGGCGCGGCTATCGGCTTTTGGCTGCGCGTGCGAACGAGCGTTCACGCAGTGAAGTCGCGAACGGCCCACGCAATGCGCCGTGCACCGAGGATTACCCGACGCCACCCGCCGCGCGACTGCCGAATCTTCCGCCGCCGATTGGCCGGGATCACGCCATTTCGTCGGCGCTCGGCGCGCTAACGTGCGGGCGCGCGTTGACGCTCATCGGATCGGGCGGCATCGGTAAGACCACGCTGTCGATGGCGGTCGCGCAGCGCTTCGAAGCGGAACGCAACGGCCACGTCATGGTGATCGAACTCGCGGCAATGGCGACGGCCGACGAAGTCACGCGCGCCGTCGAAGGACGATTGTCGGCGATTGGCGCAAGCGGTACGAGCGGCACGTTCGGCTCCTTGCTTCTGCTCGACAACGCCGAGCACATGATCGCCGCGGTCGCCGACATCGTTCATCGCGTGCTCGACGACTACCCTGCCTTGCACGTGCTCGTGACAAGCCGTGAAGCGCTGGCGATCGACCGCGAAACGCTCATGCCGGTTGAGCCGCTCGCCGTCCCCGAACGCGAGGCCGACGAGCAGACCGTCCGCCGCCAATCCGCCGTGCAGCTTTTCATGAAGCGCGTCGAAGCAACGGGTCGTCCTCTTCACGGAGACGCTGCGGAAATCGGCTTGATCGGCGAAATCTGCCGCCGACTCGACGGCTTGCCGCTCGCGATCGAACTGGCCGCCGCGCGGGTGCCGACATTGGGCGTTGAAGGCGTCCATCGCGGTCTCGCCGATCAATTGACACTGCTTTCACGGGGTTTTCGCACGGCGATGCCGCGCCATCGCACGCTCCGTGCAACGCTGGACTGGAGCTTCGCCCTGCTCGACTCGCGAAGCCGCACGCTGCTGCGACGCCTCGCGCTGTTTACCAGCCACTTCTCGATCGAATCGCTGTGTGCGGTCGCTTGCGACGCGACACTGCCGGTGAGCACCGTCATCGACGGAATTGGCGAGCTTCTGGCGAAGTCGCTCGTCAAGGTGTCGTTCGACGGCCCGATCGCGCACTATCGCTTGTCGGAGTCGACGCGCGCCTATGCCCTCGAACATCTCCTCACGGCGGGCGAAGTCAAGGACGTATCGGCGCGCCATGCACGCGATCTGGCTTCGCGCTTCCGCGACCAGGAAGCCGCCGGAAGCGGGCCTGCGCTCGCAGGCGGCGACGATCCCGGCCACATGCTCGACGACACGCGCAACGCGGTGGATTGGGCCTTTTCTCCCGATGGCGATGTGCGCACAGGCGTGGAGCTTTCGTCGACACTGGTGAGCGCGCTGCTGGCCCGCGCAAAGCTCGACGAATGCGGCCGCCGCGCCGCCCAGGCGTTACAGGCGCTTCAAGCGCTGCCCGAGCGCGCCATGACTCCGATCGCTGCGATCCGCCTCAAGATTGCACTCGCCGCGGTGCTGCCGAATCTGGAAGGACCGGTCGAGCGGGCGTGCGAACTCTGGCGCGAAGTGCACGAGCATGCGCTGCAAATCGACGATGACGGTCTGCGCGCGCGAAGCTACTGGGGATTGTGGAATGCGATGCTTTCTTCCGGCAAAGTCAGCGACGCGCGCCTGTATGCAGAGCAATTCGAACAATTCGCGCGTCGGAAGCATTGCCGCTGGCAGCACATCTTCGCGACGACGCTCGCCGCCACCGCGGCGCATTGCGCCGGCGATCATCATGGCGCCGCCGCGACGCTCGAAGCCGTCGTGCAACATGTTCACGCCCATCCCGACGATGCCGCTGCGATCCGGCAGTTCGCGGTGGACCCGCTCGCGATCTGCTATGCGGGGCTCGCCCGCATCCGTTGGCTCGAAGGAGACGTCGGCGAGGCCGCGCGCCTCGCGAGTCGCTCGCTGGATCTGATTCCCGCCGAGACCATGGAGCCGTGGTTTACGCATGTCCTCGGCGTGGTCGCGGCGCCGCTCGCGCTGATCTCGGGAGATCGCGAGCGTGCGCGCCACTATCTGTCGATCATGCAGTCGCAAACGACGCTGCACCGCCTGACTATCTGGCGCGAGTTTGGCGAATGCCTCGCGGCCATTCTCCTCATTCACGATGGGGACGTGGTCAGAGGACTGTCCAGGATGGAACGCACGCTCGATTCGCTTCTGGCGCGCGGATTCCGGCGCTTGACGTCGCCGCTGATCGTCGAATGCGCGCAGGCGCTCATCAGCGTGGGCCGAACCACGGACGCGCTCGATCGCCTCCACGATGCACAAGCATTCTGCGAGATCAACGGCTCTTTTTACTTTATGCCTGAAATCCTGCGCGGCCAGGGTTTGTGCGCGCATGCAATGTCCCGCATGCCCGATGTCGACTGCCCGTACGATACGCGCGCGCTGACGCGTGCGAAGGCGTGTTTTGCGAAGGCGATTGCAATGGCACGGACGCAGGGCGCGCGCATGTGGGAATTGCGCGCGACGCTGGATCTGCTGGAATTGCCGCTTGGCAATGAGGAAGCCAGCGAGGCACGAAGCGCCTTGTTGGCGCTTGCGAATCGATTCGATGTGTCTAGCGCGGTGCCGGAAGTGCGCAAGATGTTCGCGCTGCTCGCCAGTGCCAGGCCATCGCCGGCATTCACCTGATTGCGTGCGAACGGATGGCTGCGGTCAATCGGTGGGCCGGGCGACGCCCTTGCCCACCGATTGACCGAGTTCCGCTCAGTTCTGCTTAAGCGGCCTGGTCAGCCAGATCGAAGCGATCGAGATTCATCACCTTCGTCCACGCGGCCACGAAGTCCTTGACGAACTTCTCCTTCGCGTCGGCGCTCGCATAGACTTCCGCGAGCGCGCGCAGCACGGCGTTCGAACCGAACACCAGATCGGCGCGCGTCGCCGCGAACTTCACCTCGCCGCTCTTGCGGTCGCGCCCTTCGAAGCGTTCCTGCGATGCATCGATCGCTTTCCACGCCGTGCCCATATCGAGCAGGTTGACGAAGAAGTCGTTGCTCAGCACGCCCGGCTTGTCGGTCAGCACGCCGTCGTGGCTGCCGTCGGCGTTCGCGCCCAGCACGCGCAGGCCGCCGATCAGCACGGTGAGTTCCGGCGCGGTCAGCGTGAGCTGCTGCGCCTTGTCGATCAGCATCGCCTCCGTCGCGCGGCCGTCCTGAACTCGGCGATAGTTGCGGAAGCCGTCGGCCTGCGGTTCGAGCACGTCGACCGATGCCACGTCGGTCTGATCCTGGCGCGCATCCACGCGGCCCGCCGCGAACGGCACCGCGACTTTCACGCCTGCCGCCTCGGCCGCCTGCTCGATGCCGACGACGCCCGCCAGCACGATCACATCGGCGAGCGAGGCCTTGCCCGAGGCCTGTTGAATGGCCTGCAGCTTCGGCAGCACCGCAACGGCGGCCTTGTTGACGTCCCAGTCCTTTTGCGGCGCGAGCGCAATGCGCGCGCCGTTGGCGCCGCCGCGCTTGTCGCCGCCACGGAACGTCGATGCCGACGCCCACGCAACCGACACCAGCTCGCTCACCGACAAACCCGACGCCGCGATCTTCGTCTTCAGATCGGCGATATCGGCGGTGCTCGGATGATGCACCGGTGCGGGCAGCGGATCCTGCCACAGCAGATCTTCGCCGGGCACTTCCGGCCCGAGATAGCGCGCCTTCGGACCCATGTCGCGATGCGTCAGCTTGAACCACGCGCGCGCGAACGCTTCGCTGAAGGCCTGCGGATCGTCGAGGAAACGACGCGAAATCTTTTCGAATTCCGGATCGAAACGCAGCGTCAGGTCGGTGACCAGCATGGTCGGCTTGCGCTTTTTCGACGGATCGAACGGATCGGGAATGATCTCCGGCGCGTCCTTGGCTTCGAACTGAATCGCGCCCGCGGGGCTGCGCGTCTGCCCCCATTCGTACTTGAAGAGGTTTTCGAAGAAGTGATTGCTCCACTGCGTGGGCGTCTGCGTCCAGATGACCTCGATACCTGACGTGATGGCGTCCGCGCCCGCGCCCGATCCGTAAGCGCTGTGCCAACCCAGACCCTGCGCTTCGAGCGGCGACGCTTCCGGGTCCGTGCCCACGTTCTCCGCCGAACCGGCACCGTGCGTCTTGCCGAGCGTGTGGCCACCAGCGATCAGCGCGACGATTTCCTCGTCGTCCATCGCCATGTTGCCAAACGTCGCGCGAATCGCGGGCGCTGCCGACGCCGGGTCGCCGCTCGCATTCGGGCCTTCGGGGTTCACGTAGATCAGGCCCATTTCCGTCGCCGAAAGCGGGTTCTTCGCGAGCGTTTCCGGATCGCGATGCGTGAGCCACTTTTTCTCCGTGCCCCAGTTCACATCCATGTCCGGCTCCCACACGTCTTCGCGGCCCGCGGCGAAACCGAAGGTGCGAAAGCCCGCGTTTTCCAGCGCCACATTGCCCGCGAGCACGATCAGGTCGGCCCACGAAATCTTCTGACCATACTTCTGCTTGACCGGCCACAGCAGACGGCGCGCCTTGTCGAGGCTGACGTTATCGGGCCAGGAATTGAGCGGCGCGAAACGCTGCTGGCCACGGCCAGCACCGCCGCGGCCATCCTCCATGCGATACGTGCCCGCGCTATGCCACGCCATGCGGATAAAGAGACCCGCATAGCTGCCCCAGTCGGCGGGCCACCACGACTGCGAATCGGTCAGCAACTGGCGCAGATCGGCCTTCAGCGCGCGGTAATCGAGCTTCTTGAACTCAGCACGGTAATCGAACTTCTCGCCGAGCGGATTCGAGCGGCTGGAATGCTGATTGAGCAGATCGACGCGCAACTGATTGGGCCACCAGTCGAGGCTCGTGGTGCCTGCGGCGACGGGAGGCTTTGCCGCAGCATGAAACGGACATTTGGCATCGTCGGGCGTAGGTGTTTCGACTGGCGAGCTCATGGAGACTCCAATAACGTGAGAAAAAGGACATCAATATAGCCCTTCATAATCAAACGTGTCGGTAAGCGTGAGATCGGTGCGCAATGGCTGCCCGCAATGCTACTCGAACCTGCGCAACGCGGTCGACTCGTCGCGTCGAAGCGCTCATCGAGGCGGCTTGCTTTCAGGCTGCGGAGTTGCCTGTCAACAAAGGACTCGCGGGTGCGCTTTTCGATGTGAACGAGCAGGCGCGTTGGTGCGCCATGAACCCCAACATTGCCGACGCTTTTGCGTTAATGATCGTGGCGAAAGCGGCGTCAGTGCTAAAGGCATTGTCGCCAGAGAGCGGTGCCTATGTTTCGGAAACTGACTTCTTTCGTGGCGATTGGCGCGAAGCTTTCTGGGGAGCGAATTATGCCCGACTGAAAGCCATCAAGAACCGGTACGACCCTGAGGGATTCTTTTTCGTCCATCACGGAGTCGGCAGCGAGGACTGGAGCGAGGACGGCTTCACGCCAGTGCGATCGTGATGTTCGCGATGTCTGCGCATTGCGAGTATTGGGCGCGCGTCGTTCGAAGTGACGAAAACGATTGATGTTGCAGACGCGCGCTCAAACCGCACTATGCGCGGCAATGTTGCGATATTGACCTTTGAAATACAGCAATGGCTGCGTCGTAGCACCTTGCTGCAGGTTTAGCGCTTTTACTTCACCAATGACGATCAGGTGATCCCCCGCGGCGTGTTCGGCGTAAATCTCGCAATCGAGCCAATGAAGACTGCCGGCAATAATCGGATTACCCAGCGGCGATTCCTGCCATTCGACTCCGTGCCACTTGTCCGTGCCGCGTCGAGCAAACTGATTCGAAATCGCGACTTGCTCGTCGGACAGGATATTGACTGCGAACCGGCCTGCCTGGCGGATTTTCGGGAAGCTGGCCGAACTGGACATGACGCTGAATGACACCAGCGGCGGGCTCATCGACACGCTATAGAACGACTGGCACGTGAAGCCAATCGGCTCGTCGTCGATATGCGAGGTAATCACCGTGATACCGGATGCGTAGTGCCCGAGCGCTTCGCGAAAGTGCAAAGGCTCGATCGCATTACCAGGGAATGACATAGTAGGTTTGGGGAACTGGATGCAGTTCGAAAACGTCAAGGAAGGGATAAAGCAGGTCGATCATGCCGGCTGACATCGGCCTTGCCGATGTTGAAAGCGACCAGTCGGCCAAAACCGATCTGATCGCCCACTCAATGCCTGGCGTTTGGCTGCCGCGAGCAAGTCACGACGGCCAATTCTGCCGCGAAATCAGCCCGCGAGTTCTGCTCGGACGATTTCCGCGCCCGCACTCAAAGCTTCCAGCTTGCCCTTCGCAATTGCACGAGACAACGGAGCCATGCCGCAATTGGTGCAAGGATAGAGCTTGTCGGCATCAACAAACTTGAGCGCTTTTCGCAGGGTATTCGCAACTTCTTCGGGCGTTTCAACGGTATTGCTCGCCACGTCAATCGCGCCCACCATTACTTTCTTGCCGCGAATCAGCTCGATCAGTTCCATCGGAACGTGAGAGTTGTGGCATTCCAGCGAAACCATGCCGATGCTGGACTTTTGCAGCTTCGGAAACGCCTCTTCATACTGCCGCCACTCCGAACCCAGCGTCTTCTTCCAGTCCGTATTGGCTTTGATGCCATAGCCGTAGCAGATATGGACGGCCGTTTCGCACTTCAGCCCTTCGATGGCGCGTTCCAGCGTGGCCACACCCCACTCGTTCACCTCATCAAAGAACACGTTGAATGCGGGCTCGTCGAACTGAATGATATCGACCCCGGCCGCTTCCAGTTCCCTCGCTTCCTGATTCAGGATTTTGGCAAATTCCCAAGCCAGCTTTTCACGGCTTTTATAGTGATCGTCATAGAGCGTATCGATCATCGTCATCGGGCCGGGAAGCGCCCATTTGATGGGCTGCTTCGTTTGCTGACGCAAGAACTTCGCATCTTCGACAAAGACCGGCTTTTTACGAGCAACCGCATCGACGACCGTCGGCACGCTTGCGTCATAGCGATCACGAATTCTGACCGTCTTGCGGTTCTCGAAGTCGACGCCGTCCAGATGTTCGATAAACGTGGTGACGAAATGCTGACGCGTTTGTTCGCCGTCGCTGACGATATCGATACCTGCGTGCTGTTGCTCTTGCAGCGACAGAAGCAGCGCATCCTGCTTGCCCTCGATCAGTCCCGCATCCTGCAATTTCCACGGCGACCAGAGCTTCTCCGGTTCGGCGAGCCAGGAGGGTTTCGGCAAGCTGCCGGCAGTAGAAGTGGGAAGCAATTTTTTCACAATAGATGACCTGGCGTTTGGGTTAGTCAAAGAGCGTAGTTAGCAGACCACTGCTCAAGAACAGCCTGATAGGGTTTGATAAACTGCTCTTCAACAAACCTTCCCTGCTCAATAGCCAGCCGGCTACGTTCTTCCCGGTCGTAGACAATGCGCGTCAACGAAAAATCTTCGTGCTTCAGGCTCGGCTGATACGATTTTCCAGCCGCTGAATTCGCGTTGTAAATCTCCGGGCGGTAAATCTTCTGAAAGGTGTCCATCGTGCTGATGGTCGCGATCAGCTCCAGATTGGTGTAATCGCCGAGCAGATCGCCGGAGAAATAAAACGCCAGAGGCGCAGCGCTGTTCGGCGGCATGAAATAGCGAACCTTCAGCCCCATCTTTTTGAAATAGTCGTCAGTCAGCGAATATTCATCCTGTTCGTATTCAACGCCCAATACAGGATGCTGATTTTCCGTCCGACGATAGGTCTTGCTGCTCGAAACACTGAGGCAGATGACGGGCTGCTTCTTGAAGTTCTGCTTGTAAGTGCTTGAATTCACGAAGCACTTAAACAGCTTCCCATGCAGGTCGCCAAAATTATCCGGCGTGCTGAATTGGGGCTGATCCTTGTTATGCTCCAGCAGGAGGACGCTAAAGTCGTAGTCCCGCACGTACGACGAGAAGTTATTCCCCGCAATGCCCTCAATGCGCTCACCAGTCTTTTGATCGACAATATTCGTCTTCAAAATTTCGATCAAAGGAAGCGCATTACCGTTGCCTTCGCCATTGATATTCATTTCGACCGAAATGATTTCGAGCTTGACGGTATAGCGATCGCCATTAGGGTTGTCCCAATGCGCCAGCGCATTGAAACGATTGTCGATCATTCGGAAGGTATTGCGCAGATTTTTCTGGCGGCTCGTACCTCTAGCGAGGTTGGCAAAATTGGTCGTGATTCGCGTATTGTCCGCAGGGTGATAGTCTTCGTCGAAACAAATGCTTTTAATAGCAAATGTGAAATCTTTACTCATTTGATCTGCCGCCCTAGATTCTGATAAAAGCCTGCGCTTACTGCTTGCATTTTCGAAATTTTATGCTAGGCGATTGATGAATAAAAGTGAATTTATTTCATACAACCATTAGCCGTTTTCATGGATGACACGCGTGCGGCGAGCCGGGCCAAGACCTTCTCCGCCTTCTCTAACAAGGGCGTTCTCTGCTTCCAGAATGGGACGACGTCGGCGCTCGGCCGCGCAAAAAGCGCGGCGGCGAAGTCACCGAACCAGGGATAGCTTGGCTCGCGCCGGACCGAATCCAACGGTGAAATTGCCAGGAGAGGAAATACGAGAAGCAGGCAGGGAGAGAGAGCGACAAACGGAATCGTCGTCGCCGTAGGACTTTATATCAGTTGGATGCGCTCCCGACGCATCGTCCGCTATCGTGCCTGAGGAAGTATCGCTTTCCGGATGCGCGCAAAAAGCGCCGCGTCCGCATCGCATGCTTCGGCCTGTATTGGCGCGTGTCGCGGCGAATCCGGCCATGTATCGGCGAGCACACCGTGTGCGCGGGAACTTGCGGCCCACGCTTCAACAATGCCGGACACCGCCGGCCGGTCATGCTCAAGCAGATAAGCGACGACGAGTCGGCCAATCTCTTCGTAAAGCGGCCAGCATTCTTCCGCGTCCGACTCCAGCACATTCATGAGCCGCCCGATTTCGCCCGTATCGCCTGTCGTCATTTTGCTGCTCTGTGTATAAAGGCCACGGAAAGCGCGCCATTCAGGCACACGCGCGGCTTTCGCGAGCCTGTGCGCCGCCATCCAGTGAACAGTTCAGAAGTGGCAGCGATAATAAGGCTTATCGTCAATGAAGAAAAATGGCATTATTTCATCTGTCCATTAGTTTTCTTCATTCTTTCCGGCTTATCCATTTCCATGCTCGAGCGCGTTCATCTCGTCATCGTCCGCGAAGTGGCCCGTCAGGGCTCACTCACCGCCGCCGCGGAATCGCTGTTTCTCACGCAATCGGCGTTGAGCCACACGGTCAAAAAGATCGAGCAGCAACTCGGCACTCCGATCTGGCACCGCGAGGGGCGCAGTCTGCGCCCGACGCAGGCCGGCCAGTATCTGCTTTCGCTCGCCGAACGGCTTCTGCCCCAGTTCGAACTCGCCGAGGCGCGCATGAAGCAGTACGCGGCGGGCGAGCGCGGCACTTTGCGCATCGGCATGGAATGCGCGCCGTGCTACCAGTGGCTGCTCAAGGTCGTCTCGCCATATCTGGCGCGCTTTCCCGACGTGGATGTGGATGTGAAGCAGCGCTTCCAGTTTGGCGGCATCGGTGCGCTGATCGGTTACGACATCGACGTGCTGGTGACGCCCGACCCGCTCAACCGCCCCGGTCTGCGTTTCGAGCCGGTGTTCGACTACGAGCAGGTGCTGGTGGTCGCGGAAAATCATCGGTTGGCTGGCGAGCGCTACGTCAAGCCGGAACAGCTGATCGACGAAACGCTCATTACGTATCCCGTGGAAACCGACCGGCTCGACATCTATAACCAGTTTCTGCGCCCCGCCGGCATCATTCCGCGGCGGCACAAAACGATCGAGACGACGGACATCATGCTGCAGATGGTCGCGAGCCACCGTGGCGTTGCAGCGCTCCCCAAATGGCTCGCGGAAGAATACGCGGACCGCATGCCGCTCGCGATCGTGAAGCTCGGCAAAAGCGGCATCGCCAAGCAGATTTTCCTGGGCACGCGCGACGGCGATGCCGTGGTGGATTATCTGAGTTCGTTCGTGGAATTCGCGCGTGAATCGAACTGGCAGGCGCCACGCGTTCGGCGATGAATGTCCGTCCGGATAAAGACACGCCATTCGTTTGCCATCAAAAGAGCGTACGTCCCTAATTTACTTTCCCCAATGACAGCATTGGGGAAGTTCCGCGATAGCTACGCCGCCGGTTGACATCGGCTGCCCGATATTAAATAGGTTGCAAACACAACCGATATCGACGCACAAACATCGCTTCATTTTGAATCGCTAGCGTGAGCTGATTCACTCAATTCCCTCGCGCAAAAAGCTTCGAACTATCAGCACCACCAACGCGCAGTTGCATACACAATCCCCCACTGCTCGAATTCGCGCAATCTCACGCGATCTTTAAGCTGCCTTTAAGTAGACGCCACTACATTACGCGTCGATCCAGTCATCCTCAGCAACACTCCCTGCCCATGATTCTCAGTAAACAACAGCGCAACAGCGTTGCGATCTGTGTCGTCCTCGCGCTCGGCGGCGCGTACGCCATTTTTCATCACAATGCCGACGCAGTCGTCAGTGACGTGCACGCCTCGAAAGTCAGCGCTTCCAGCTCGGCGGCGCCTGATTTTTCTTCCATCGTTTCGCGCTACGGCCCGGCGGTGGTGCATATCGGCGTCAAGGAAGCCGCGTCGATCGACGAGAACGGCCAGAGCAAAAGCGGTGGCGAAGCGCTCGGATCCGGCTTCATCATTAGTCAGGATGGCTACATACTCACCAACAACCACGTGGTCGACGGTGCGAGCAGCGTCAGCGTCAAGCTGACCGACGGCCGCGAATTCCCCGCGCGCGTAATCGGCAAGGACAAAACCACGGACGTTGCCGTTGTCAAAATCGACGCGACGAATCTGCCGACGGTGAAGATCGGAAACCCGGACAACAGCAAGGTCGGCGAATGGGTCGTGGCGATCGGCTCGCCGTATGGCTTCGACAGCACGGTGACCTCGGGCATCATCAGCGCGAAATCACGCTCGTTCTCCGACGACAGCCCAATTCCATTTATCCAAACCGACGTGCCAGTGAATCCCGGCAACTCGGGCGGCCCGCTGTTCAATCTGAACGGCGAAGTCATCGGCATCAACTCGATGATCTACTCGCGCACGGGCGGCTTCCAGGGCCTGTCGTTCGCGATTCCGATCGACGCCGCCATGCATGTGAAAGACCAACTCGTCAGCACCGGCCACGTCACGCGCGGCCGTATCGGCGTGGGCGTGCAACCGCTCGGCGCGGATAAGGCGAAGGCTCTTGGGCTCGATTCGAATGGCGGCGCGCTGGTGGGCTCGGTCGATCCCAACGGGCCTGCCCAGGCAGCCGGCCTGCGTACAGGCGACGTGATCGTCAGCGTCAACGGCAAGCACATTGGCAGCCCGACGGAATTGATCAGCCAGATCGCGCAGCTTTCGCCGGGCAGCAACGCGACGATCGGCGTCTGGCGCAGCGGTGCCGAGCGCGCGTTGCCGGTGACTATCGGCGCTCAGCAACCGACGGAGCGCGCGGAGACTGCGCCGAGCGAGCAGTCCCAGCAGCAGAACCACCCTCGTCTGGGCGTTGCCGTCAGACCGCTGAGCGACGACGAGCGGCAGCAAGCGGAGTTGCCGGGCGGAGTGATGGTGCAGCAGGCGAGCGGGCCGGCCGCTGAAGCCGGCATTCGAGCCGGCGACATCATCGTCGCGGTGGACGGCGAACTGGTCCGTAGCGTCGAGCAACTGCGCGACATGATCGCTCAGGCCGACGGCAGCGTTTCTGTTACGGTGGTGCGCGACGGCGAACAGGCGTCGGTCGAGGTGCCGCTGGGCTGATTAACAGGAGGCAGCGGCTCGCCAGCGTAGTGTGCGGCTTCGATTGGACCGCAGCGAGCGGATGATCTGTTGGGCAATCGTGCAGCGATTATCTATCGCCGCCACTCCCGTCCACTCACTTCGCAGCCACTCGCCCACGCCCTTTTCCACCACCCCGCGCCGGCTCGACTTCAACAGCCGCCACAGCCTTAGGCTTGAAATACTGCGAGCTCAGCGTCGCCGCGCCCATATCCGAAGCCGCCTCCAGCAAGAAAGGCGCGAGTTCCTTGAGCCGCGCCTCCGGCATACGACTGCTCGGACCAGCCAGACTGACGATCCCGACCACTTCATTCGTCACCGGATTACGCACCGCCGCCGCAATCGACGTCATACCGGTCTCGTAGGTTTCGATCGCAACGCCATAACCTCGCTGACGCGCACCGTTGAGGTCCTTCAAAAACTGCTGGATGGTTTTCGGCGCGCGCGGCGCGTTCTGCGCTTTCGGCCCGAGGCCACCCTGCTTCGACACCAGTTCGATCGCACGTTCGTCGGTCAGCGTGGCAAGCCAGGCCTGGCCGCTCGCGGTGCAGTGCAGCGGCGGGTTGCTGCCCATGTCCGGGTCGTAGCGCAGGCCCGACTTCGCCCCCTGGGCTTTGCCGACGAACGTGATGTTATCGCCCTCGACCACCCCGAGACGCGCCAGTTCGCCCGACGCTTCCGCGAGCCGGTCGAGCACCGGCTGCGAGATATCGAACACGCCGCTCGTCGACAGGTAGATCAACGCCAGCGAGACCAGCTTCATGGCCAGTATGTACTCGCCATGCTCCTCGTCCTGGCGCACGAAGCCCTCTTCGATCAGCATGGCCAGAAGGCGGTGCGTGCCGCTGCGGGGAATGTCCAGCGTATCCGCGATAGTCGCCAGCGTCATGCGGCCGCCGTTCCGGGCCAACAGTTCGAGTACGCCGAGCGCACGCTCAAGATTCCCAGCCATGTCGATTTCTCATTTGTATTCGCGATTTTGAAATGAGAACACAATTCCATACTGGAATTCAAGCTGATTCACGCGAGCGTGCCCTCGGTCAATGGCCCGCGCCCACGCTTACGGGCGTGAAAGCGCCGCGCTGGCGCGCGCCCTTGAGCAACACGGCCAGCCCGCCCACCGTCGCGGGCACCGCCAGCGCGGTGAAAACCGCGCCGAAGCTCCAGTTCGCATGCAGCATGGCCGCGCCGACCATCGCGCCGGCGATCCCGCCGAAGCGCCCCACGCCGAGCATCCAGCTGGTGCCCGTCGCGCGCATTTCCGTCGGGTACGAGCCGGCGGCGAGCGCGCAGAAGCCGGTGTTCGAGCCGTTCATGCAGTAACCCATGCCGAACGCGAGCACGCAGATAATGCTCAAAGAATGCGCCGACGTGCCCATATAGCAGGCCAGTATGCCGCCCGCGAGCACGGTCGCGCCGAGCGCCCGATGCGGATTGAAGCGATCCATCTGCCAGCCGATCAGGACCGATCCCACCGTGCCGCCCGCCTGGAACAGCGCGCCCACCACCGCCGCTTCGCCGAGCGAGAATCCCAGCCCGCGAATCAGCGTCGGCAGCCAGTTGCCGAGCAGATACACCGTCAGCAGACCCGCGAAATAGCAGATCCACAGCATCACGGTGCCGAAGGCGTATTCGCGCGACAGGATCGCACGCACGGGGCTGCGCGGCGTCTGCACCGGCTCGTGCGAGACGAAGCGCGTATCCGCATTCGCCGAACCGGGCTTCAGACGATTGAGCACGCTCACGAGGCGCGCGCGGCGGCTTGTTTTGAGCGCCAGATAACGCGCCGATTCGGGCAGCCATTTGATGAGCACCGGCACGAACAGCACGGGCAGCACACCGCCCAGCATCAACACCGACGGCCAACCCCATTGCGTGATGAGCCACGCGCTCACGAAGCCGCCGCCCGCCGCGCCGAACGTGAAGCCGCAGAACACCGCTGTCACCATCAGCGCGCGACGGCGCGGCGGCGCGTACTCGGCCATGAGCGTCGCGGCATTGGGCATGGATGCGCCCAGGCCGATGCCCGTGAGAAAGCGCAGGATGGCGAGCGAAGGCACATTGAACGCGAACGCCGACGCCAGGCTCCACACGCCGAAAAACAGCACGGCGACGGTCATCACCGTCTTGCGGCCGAATCGATCCGAAAGCGGCCCCGCACCCAGCGCGCCACATGCCAGCCCGAGCAGGCCGCCGCTCATCACCGGACCGAGGGCGTCGCGCGGAATCGCCCAGGCACTGGACAGCGACGGCGCGATAAATCCGATCATCACCGTATCGAGCCCATCGAGCATCACGATCATCATGCACAACAGCAGGACGAGCCACTGGAAGCGCCCGACTGGCTGCTCGTCGAGAAACTGCTGGACGTCGAGAACCTGAGCGTTCGCTAACGCCGCACGCCGCGAGGCTGCATCGGCTGAATCCGCTGCATCGGTGGACGCGGCCGTTTGAGAAGATTGCATCGTTGTCTCCGTGTCATTTCTTCTTTTTGTGTCGATTGAATGGCGAGCCCGGACGGTGTGTGCTTTTCGCAATTCTTTATGCCTGTCCGGGCCGCCTGTTGCACTTCAAACTGTCTCGCGCGCCTCCTTCAGCACCGCAAGCGTCGCCTCGCGCAAACGCCGCGCGCGATCCAAGGCGCGCGTTGTCTTCGCCCACTGTTCCGTCGGCACTTCGACGCTCACGGGCAAACCGTCCGGCAACGCACGCAGCAGTCCCACGAGGTCGAGGCCGCCCTCGCCGGGAATCATCCGTTCGCAGCGTGCCTGGAACAGCAAGGTGTCGAGATCGGCCGGCCGTGCCGCCGGTGCATCGCAGAACTGCACATAGCCGAAATATTCGCGCGGGAGCGCACGCAGGTCGTGGAGCGACGACGCCGCGCGATCGAAGTGAATCGGGTCGATGATGAGGCCGGTGTTGCGCCGCCTGCTCGCCTTCACGATGCGCGCGCCCGCTCCAATGTCCTTCACGTCGGTCCACGGCATCGGCTCCAGCGAAGGCGAAAGACCGAGCGGCGCGGCGAGATCGCAAAGCTGCGCGAGGCGGTCGACGGTGCGCGCTTCGTCGGGATCGTTGCCCGCCACCAGCACGTAGCGCGCGCCAAGTTCCGCCGCCGTTTCGAGCATCGGCTTGTACCGGTTCGCATCGGTGTCGGGCTTCAGACGCAGAATCTCGACGTCGAGCACGCGCACGCCCGTATCCTTGAGCACGGCCAGCGTTTCGCGTTTGAGCGCCGTATCGCCGACGATCTCGTGGCGCACCTCGTGATCCGTCGCAGGCAACAATCGCAGGCCAACGTAGTCGTAGCCCGCATCGGCGGCGCACTGCACCATCTGCGGCGGATTCAGTTCGAGCACGGTCAGCGCAGAAAGCGACAACTCGCGCGGTTGTGGCTCAATCATGATGTCTCCTTTTTTGTTGCGCGCACAACGTTATGCTGTGCGCGCATTCGCGTCTGATTCAGCGCAGCGGCGAGAACGGCGCGGGAACGCAGATGGTCGATTCCATCGTCGTGAGATGCGCCGGTCCGCCCTTCGGCGGCCAGATGCCGTCTTTCACCGCTTCGGCACGAATGCGCGAGCGTTCATCGACACTCGCATACGGCCAGATGTTCAGAAAACGCGGTACATTGCCGTCGAGCGAATACATCGCGCCGACCAGCGGCGAACGTTGCGCGCGCTCAGGCACGGCGCGCTCCCATGCGTCGATGGTGTGCTGCAGGCTGCCGAGCTTCGTGCCGTACACGCGCATCTCGTAGATGCCGCCGTGCGCGGCGGGCTCGATCGGCGGCAGGAACGGGAACAGCGCATAGCTTTCGGTCTTCACGTCATTGACGAATTCGCCCACGCCGAAGGGATTGCCTTCGAGCAGCAGGCGCTTGCGCTCGGCCACGAGTGCGGCCTCCGATTCGTATCCGCGCAGCACCAGCACCTGACCGAGCGTGCCGATATCCGAATACCAGCAGCCGAGCAGCTTGCCGCCCTGCGGATCGCCGCTGGCCTTGATGCCTTCGAAAACCTGCGCATTGGTGCCGATTTTCACGGTGAGCGTGACGAGGTCATACAGTGTCATTGCAGTGTCCTTGAGGATGAAGAGTGTTGAATGCGGGCGCCGATGCGCGCGCGACGCCTGTTTGCGTCGCGCCGAGAGCGCGTCCCGCGAGATAGCCAAAGGTCATGGCCGGCCCGAGCGTGATGCCGCCGCTCGGATAACAGCCGCCCATCATGCTGGCGCTGTCGTTGCCCACCGCATAGAGGCCGTCGATGACGCGGCCCGTGCGGTCGAGCGCGCGCGCCTGTGCATCTGTCGCCAGACCGGCGAACGTGCCGAGACTGCCAGGCAGCAGTTTCACCGCGTAAAACGGGCCGTTTTCGATGGGCGCGAGACATGGGTTCGGTTGATGTCCGGCATCGCCCTGCACGCGGTTATAGGGCGTCGATCCTTTATGAAACTGCGGATCGAAGCCGCCCTTTGCATACTGGTTGCAGGTCGAGACCGTGTCGGCCAGCGCCGCGGGATCGATGCCGCATTGCGCGGCCAGTTGTTCGAGCGTCGCGGCGCATTGCAGATAGCCACTGCGCCGATAAGGGCCGGTCGGAAACGGAAACGGCTTCGAAAAACCCAGCCCGTAGCGGCGCTGAAAGCGGTGATCGCAGATCAGCCACGCGCATACCGCCTCGCCGGGCGGCGTCGTATCGATCAACGCGCCAATGAAATCGTGATACGACGACGCTTCGTTCACGAATCGACGGCCCGAGCGCGTGACGGCGATCACGCCTGGCTTCGCGCGCTCGATCAGATGCGGAAACGCGACGTCTTTCACGCCTTCGTGTTCGGGCACGATCGATACGGGCGCCCATGCTGCGGGCGCTTCGAGATCGCCATCGAAATGCGCGCCGACCGATTCGCCGAGGCGAATGCCGTCGCCGGTATTGCAGCCCGGCGCAGCCGACCAGTGATCGCGGCCCGACGGCGTATAAGCGAAGGTTTGCGCGCGACGTTCGATATCGTGCGGATAACCGCCGCACGCGAGCACGACGCCGCGCGCCGCGCGCACGTCATGCACGACGCCGTCGATCTCGACGCGCGCGCCGATCACACGCGACGCGTCGCGCAGCAGACCGATTGCTTTCGCGCGAGTGCGCAAATCCACGTCGAGATCGGCCGCCGATTTCAGCAGCCGCGCCGCGAGCGCGTTGCCGTTCACCAGATGCATCGAACGCCCATAACGCAGCATGTGCCAGCCGAATGCCGCGAAACGACGGCCTGCATAAAACGCCGAACGCAACGAGCGCGTCGCGCGATAGAAGTGCGCGAGATCCTGGCCCGAACCCAGCGCCATGCCCTTGATCGTCGTGACAGAAAGCGGCTTGCGCAGCCGGTCGATCAGCGCGCCGAGTTCGCGCCCGTCGAACGGCGCGGCACAGACCGAACGGCCACCGGTGCCCGCGCCCGGCGTGGTATGAAAATCGGGAATGCGGTTGCCGTCGATAAAACGCACAGCCGTATGGCGCTCGAAAAAGTCGATCATCGCGGGGCCGTGTTCGAGCAGCGCGTCGGCCTTGGCGGCATCGTACTGACCGCCCAGTTCGCTCTTCAGATAGGTGCGCGGCGCCTCGATGTCTTCGCGGATGCCGGCGCGCGTCGCCAGCGGATTGCGCGGAATCCACAACCAGCCGCCCGACCACGCGGTCGTGCCGCCGAACACCGCCTCCTTTTCCGCGACGATCACCCGCAAGCCCTGCGCCGCCGCCGTCACCGCCGCCGAGAGCCCGCCCGCGCCGGAACCCAGCACCAGCACGTCGCAATCGAGTTTCGGTTCTCGCTTCATGTTCGCTATGCCCTTCTTCCTGTGTCTCCAGAAACCGCCTCGCGCCGCTTCTGTGGAATTATTTTTCGTTGTGGAATACTATTCCACAAAATCAGGTTTGGCAAAGACTTTGTGACCTGACGGACGACAGGCAAAAACGACATGGAGACGAAACGATGCGGGTACTGATCACAGGCGGCAGCGGTTTTCTGGGGGCGTGGATCATGAAGCGGCTGCTCGCACGCGGCATGGAATGCGTGGCGTTTGACCTGCGCGCCAACGCGCGCCTGATCGAAGCGCTTAGCGCCGTTCACGCGGCGCGCGTGCAGTGGCGCACTGGCGACATCGCCAGCGCGGCGGACACTGCCAGCGCGCTCGACGGCTGCGACGCCGTCATTCACCTCGCGGGCGTCCTCACGCCGGACTGCGCCGCCAATCCGGTACGCGGTGCGCAGATCAATCTGATCGGCACGCTCAACGTATTCGAAGCGGCGCGTGCGGCAGGCGTGCGCCGCGTGCTGTACGCGAGCAGCGCGGGCGTGTTCGGCCCCGACGACGGCGCGACGCCGCTGCCGCAGACGCATTACGGCGCGTTCAAGCTGGCCTGCGAAGGCTCGGCGCGCGCGTATTGGCACGATCACGGAATCGCGAGTGTGGGCTTTCGGCCGCTCGTGGTCTACGGCGCGGGCCGCGAATCGGGTTCCAGCGCCGGCCCGAGCCTGGCGTGCCGCTCGGCCGCGCGCGGCGAGCGCTACACGATTCCGTTCAGCGGCGCGACCGGCCTCGTCTACGCCGACGATGTCGCCGCAGCCTACGAAGCCGCGCTCGTCCGCGAATTCGACGGCGCGCACGCCTTCACGCTGGCCGGCGACATCACGCCGGTCGGCACGCTGATCGACCAGATCGCGGCGATTGTGCCCGGCGCGCAGATCGATGCAAACGGGCCGCCGCTGCCGATTGCGACCGCGTTCCCCCACGATCCCGCGCTTGCGCGTCTGCTGCCTGGTCTGCCCCACACTTCGCTGGAACACGGTTTGCGCGAGACTGTGGCGTTCTATCGACAGACACGCCACAGTCTTCAGTCATCCTGATTATGTTACTGGTCGTGCGCCTGAAGCGAAGGCGCGACCGGCCCACGCAGCGACGCCGCGCGATGCACCGCCAGCGTCGCGGCGAGCGTACGCGCGGCATCATCGGCGGAGCAAACAGGTGCTTCTTCGCGCGCAATGACCGCTGCGAAGTGGCGCAATTGCTCGTGATACGGATCGCCCGCGTGCGGCGTGCTGCGCTCCACGGTCAGCGGCTCGTGCCAGCCCTTGCCGCTGCGGTATTCCCACATGTCCAGCTGCGGCAGCGTCAACGACGCCTCGGTGCCGATCAGGAAATGCGTGTTCTCCTGCTGACGCGGATAATGCACCGCCTCGCCCGCCGCGAGATCCCAGTTCCATGGCGCGGCTGCCGTATCGGAAACCACCAGTGTGCCCAGCGCGCCGCTCTCGAAGCGCAACAGCACTGCCGCCGTGTCCTCCACCGCGAAGCCGCGCACGCTGTTCGACGTCTGCGCCTGAACCTCGACGACTTCGCCCAGCAGGAACCGCATGATGTCGATGTCGTGAATCAGGTTGATGAGCACAGGACCGCCGCCCGCTTCGCGCCGCCACTGCACGTCGAAATACGCATCGGGTTTGTAGAAAATGGCGAGCGCATTGGCCGCCACCGGCTTGCCCAGCCGACCGGCGCGCACGATCTCGCGCGCGCGGCGCAGGATCGGATTATGTCGGCGGTGATGGCCGACCAGCAGCGGCACGTCTGCCGCGCGTGCGGCGCGATCGAGTTGCAGCGCCGCGTCGACATCGTCGGCAACCGGCTTTTCGATCAAGGCCGCGATGCCCCGCGCCACGCAGGCCAGCCCGACCTCGACGTGAGTCGCATTGGGCGTCGCGACGATCACACCTTCGGGGCGTATTTCGTCGAGCATCGCCTCATAACCGGCGAACCAGCGCAGGCCTTCGGCCTGAGCGAATTGCTGCGCGGCGGGCGACGGATCGGCAATCGCCGCGATCTGCACCTGCGGATGCAACCGCGCGCGCTCCACATGCATTCTGCCGATCGCCCCTGCGCCGATCACCGCCAGTTGTCTCCGTGCCATCGTCTGCCTCCTCCTTTGCTTCGGTTGAAAAATCGCGCTTCCGGAACGGCCGGGGGTGACTACCCCGATACGTCGAAATTTTCTTTAATTGTGGAATACTATTCCAATTCGAACTATAGTTCACTAAAACTTTCCAGCGCGGCGGTTCAAGTGGCTTCGCGCAGACAAAACAGCCCGGCATCCTGCACGACGATGCCGGCACACACCAGGAGATGAAGACAGCATGACTTCCACCACCATCACGCCCGCGCAGATCGTTGCGGACACACCGGTTTCGCTCGATGAGGGACTGAGCGGCGCGACGCGCATCTATTTCATCGTCGGCGATCCGATCGCTCAGGTGCGCTCGCCCAAAGGCGTGACGGCGGCACTGCGCGCAGCGGGTCGCGACGCGCTGGTCGTGCCGGCGCACGTGGCACCCGACGATCTCGCGGCGTTCTTCGCGGGCATCACGCCGATGCGTAACGTCGATGGCGTGATCATCACCGTGCCGCACAAGTTCAGCGCCGCCGGATTCTGCGCGAGCCTGGCCGAAGAAGCTGCGTTTCTCGGCGCGGCCAACACGCTGCGCCGTAGCGCCGACGGCGGCTGGCACGGCGGCATGTTCGACGGCACCGGTTTCGTCGCCGCGCTCGCCGACGCAGGCTGCAATCTGAACGGCAAGCGCGCCTTGCTGGTGGGTGCAGGCGGCGCGGGATCGGCCATCGCTCAGGCGCTCGTGAATGCAGGCGTCGCCTCGCTCGATCTCCGCGACAACGACAGCGCGCGCGTCGACGCGCTCGTCGGACGGCTCGCGGCGCTTGGGCGAGGCACCGTTCGCGCCGCCAGCGGCGACGTGAAGGCGGAAGCGTTCGACGTGGTCGTGAACGCCTCGCCGATGGGCATGCGCCCCGAAGATCCGCTGCCGATCGACGTTTCGCGTCTGCCCGCGACGACCTTCGTCGGCGATGTGGTCACCGCGCCTCCGCTCACGCCCTTTATCGAAGCGGCGCGCGCGCGCGGCTGCAAAACCGTCACGGGTACGCAGATGTTCGCGCGCGTGTGCGATCGCATGGTCGAGTTCCTGCTCGACGACGCGGCGTGACGTGACGCGGCGTGACGTCACTGCGCACGCCGGGATCGATTCACGAAACACCATTGCACAAGCACTAAAAGCATCGCTCGCCGCGCCAGTCACCAGCCGGGTGCGGCGAAACACAATGAAGGAGACACGAACATGGGCGCGGCCAGACAAGCGGCTTCGAATGAGGATTGGGACGAGGAAGTCGATCTGCTGATATTCGGCGCAGGCGCGGCAGGCATGACGGCAGCGATCGTCGCCGACCACGAAAAACTGAAGGTGCTGCTCTGCGAAAAAACCGGCATGGTGGGCGGCATCACGTCCACGTCGGGCGGCACCACCTGGGTGCCCGGCACCGCGCTGAGCGCTCAGGCCGGCGTGCCCGATAGCGTCGACGATGCACGGCGCTTCCTGGCTTCGGTCGTCGGCGCACGCGGCGGCGATGCCGCGCGCGAAGCCTTTTTGCAGAGCGGTCCGCAAGCCATCGACGAACTGGCCCGCATCAGCGAAGTGCAGTTCGTCGCCGCCACCGCTCATCCCGACTACGTGAGCGGTCCAGGCGCAGCGTTTGGCGGACGGGCGCTCGTGCCCGCACCGTTCGACGCGCGCGTGCTCGGCCGCGCCTTCGCGCGCGTGCGCCCGCCGCGCAAGGAATTCATGGGGCTCGGCGGCATGATGGTCGCGCGCAGCGATCTGAGCGCCCTGCTCGCGCCATTTGCGTCGCTGCCAAACTTCAAGCGGACGATGGCCGTCGTCGGCCGCTATGCGCTCGACCGCCTGCGTTATCCGCGCGGCACGCAGCTCGTCATGGGCAATGCACTCGCCGCGCGGCTTTACTACAGCCTGTGCAAACGCGGCGTCGAAGTGCGCTTCGATACGCCGCTAGTCGAACTCGTCCGTGAAAATGGCCGCGTAACCGGCGCAATCGTAACGACACCGGACGGCAGCCGCAAACGCATCGGCGCGCGGCGCGGCGTGGTGCTCGCGACGGGCGGCATCACGCGGCATCCGACACTGCGCAAGCAGCTCTTTCCAGCCGCTGCTCGCGGACTCTCGCTCGCGCCGCTCACGCATACGGGCGATGGCGTGGACCGCGCCCAGCGCGTCGGCGCGCGCGTGGAAGACGGTGGCGACAGTCCCGGCCTGTGGATGCCCTGCTCGATCCAGCGCGCACGCAACGGCAATCCCGAGGACGACCGCATATGGCCGCACATCATCCTCGACCGCGCGAAGCCGGGGCTCATTGCCGTCAACGATCATGGTGAGCGCTTCGTCAACGAAGCGGATTCCTATCACGACTTCGTGATGGGCATGCTGCGCGATGCAAAGCAACGCGGTAGCGCGACGGCGCGTGCGCATCTGATCGTCGACGCAGACTTCATTCATGAATACGGCCTTGGATTGCTGATGCCGGGCCGCAGCGCCAGCCGCATCGCCGCGTTCGAGCGCGCAGGTTATCTGGTGAAGGGCAACACGCTGGCCGAACTCGCGGCGAAACTCGGCGTCGATGCAGCGGGCCTCGCGCGCACGGTCGACAGTTTCAACCGTGACGCCGCCAATGGCGAGGATCCGGCATTCGGCCGCGGTACGAGTCCGATGAACCGCTTTAACGGCGACGCACAGCAACAGCCGAATCCCTGCATCCGGCCGATGGGCCGCGGACCGTATTACGCCGTGACGGTGCAGCCCGCCGATCTTGCGTGCAGTGCGGGCTTAAGCGGCAACGCGAATGGCGAAGTGCTCGACGAAGCGGGCCACGTTATTGCGGGCCTGTTTGCCTGTGGCAACGATCTCGCGTCGATTTTTCGCGGCACGTATCCGGGGCCGGGGACAACGCTTGGTCCGGCGATTGTTTTCGGCTGGCGCATTGCCCGATACGTTGCACGCGAGGCTGCGTTGGACAACGCTCGGGAAACCGCCGCAGTACAGGTGTGTGCCTGAAGCGCGACTCGCGAAGTATGCGCATTCCGATTAGAGCAGGCCCATCGCCGATGCTTTTAGCGTGGCCGCCGCGCGCGTCGAACATTCGAGTTTGCGGAAGATGTTTTCCACATGAGTCCGCACCGTACTCGGACTCAACGTCAACTCGCGCGCGGCTTCCTTATTGCTTGCACCGAGAGAGATCGCGCGCAGAACCTCGATTTCGCGCACGGTTAAATGCGCATTGTGCTGCGTGGCTTTCACCGGGCTGGCCGAAAATCTTGCGAAGGCCTGGCCTTCGGCGAGCAACGCATTGACGGCTTCGCTGCACAACCGACCGTTGGCCGCCTCGTCACGCAATTGTTGGGCGGCTTCATCGGCGGCGAACTCGGCACGCCACGGACGCCGCGAGCGCAACGCGACCCACGCCACCGAGGCCGCCAGCACGCGCGCCTCGAGCGTCAACGCGGCGCCGCTCAGACCACGAAAATAGCCCGAACCATCCAGCCGCTCATACGCGTATGAAGCAAGCTCGGCGGCCTGGGCGAGCGCGCCTGTTTGCTTGCCAGCCCGCGCGGTCCAGTACGGCACCAGCCGCACTTTTTCCCACGCGCTCGCGGGCAAAGACGTGTCCTGATTCCAGATGCTGTTCGGCACCGCGGCGCGTCCGATGCCGTGCAGCAAACCAGCACGATAGACGCGCGCCTGCGCCGCGTCGTCCTCGGTCAGCCGCGCGCAACACGCCGCCGCGGTTGCCGCAACACGGCGCGAGAAGCCGGTCATCCACGGAAGTTTCAGATCGACGACATCGGCAATCAATTCCGCCGACGACGCCTGCAACATGGCAGGCGTTGACAACGCGCGATCGAAATCGACATCGCGCAAGCTCTCGATTTCCTGCAGCCAGGCAGGCGCATGTGATACGGCGATATCGACAAGACGAGCCGGATAACGCACGTCGGCGCGCAGCTTGATCAGTGCAATGGCGCGCTCGACACCGTACACACGGCCAAACGCCTCCACATCACCGGCGAGCGCAACCACGTAGACCGGCGTCGGCACCGCATCACGCGCGAGCGCACCGGGCGTGCCACTGCCGTCCCACGCTTCGAAGATGTGGCGCAGCGTGTCTTCGGTCGGGCCGGCGAGCCCGAGCAAACGCGCGACTTCGCCCGACACCTCGCAATGAATTTGCGCGAGCGGCATGAGCACAGCGGCGGGACCGCCAAGCGCGACGAGCGGTTCGATCCAGCCCGGCTGGTTTTCGACCATCTTCGCGCGGATCGCGATGTCGTCGCCGAACACCTCGGCGAATCCCGCCGCGTTACCCGTGCAACCAGACCATCGCAGCAGCGAAGCTTCGCGAACCGTTGCGCTTTCGCGCGCTTCCAGACCGGCCGCCTCTGCGAGACGCGCGGCAATCCAGCCGGTACGCGACGAATGGTCGGTTGGCTGCCCCATGCTCAGATCGCCAATGAAAGCGAGCGCCTTTACCGAATCGAATACGCGTATAGGCGCCTGGCTTTCCTGGTCATCGATCGTCATTGGGAAAAATAAACGCTGATAAATGCATGTTGATAACTATATACGCAACAGATCTGGCTGTGCGTATCGGTCATTCGACCGATACCGTCGCCGCGTCTTCGCCGTGATGATTTCCCACCGTCACGCCCTCCGCGACTGTGCTGGCGTCGAAGCAATGTCAGATGCGGGCTCGCATCGAGGGATAAGGAACGATCAACATGCAGGAAAGCGTGGAAAAAATCTGCATCCTGGACGGCGGGCTGACTCGGGTCGAGGACGGATCGATCTATTCGCCAGGCGTGAACGTCGGTGTGCCGACAACGCTGAGTTGCAACGCCTATCTGATTCGTCACAAAGACAAATGGCTGCTCTGGGACAGCGGCACGCCCGACGCGTTCTACGCCGAGCCTGGCGGAAAAATCATGACGCACGGTGTGCGCGCCATGGTGGTCCGTACGATCGCGGCACAATTCGACATGATCGGCCTCTCCCCTGACGACGTCGACATCATTATGTTTTCGCATGCGCACTACGATCATGTCGGCAATTCGAGGCTGTTCAGAAACGCCAAATGGTTCGTTCAGCAGCACGAATACGAGGCGATGTTCGGCGCACAAGCGCATAGCTTCGGCTATTTCCCGGAGTTCTATTCGACCATGCGCGATAACGAGGTCGAACTCCTGCAAGGCGATTGCGATCTCTTCGACGACGGAGCCGTGCGCCTGATCCACACGCCCGGCATGACTCCAGGCCATTGCTCTCTATTCGTTCGACTGCCGCGTACGGGTCCGATCATTCTTGGTGGAGATGTCGCGCACAATTGCCGCGATCTCCAATATCGCCGAGTCCCGTCATTCAGCAACGATCGTGACGCCGCGATCGAATCGATGCGCAAGATCGAGGAATTGGCCCGTCAAGAAGGCGCCACAATCTGGATCAATCACGACACCATGCAAAGCGGAACGTTACCGCACGCACCTGCGTGGCTTTATTGAAAGCGCCCTCACCGTACAGCCGCTTTGCTGCGTTATCGGTCATTTGACCGATAACGCTCTACGTCTCCCGATGCGATATTTGCCAGCACCAGGACGCCCGAATCCCGTCGATCCAACGCGAGGCGCACGTTCCACTTTCCTTATCGTCGACAGCGAGGTTGTCTCGATGCATACACCAATACATCCCGCGTGGGTCCGCATTTTCCACTGGGTCAACGCTGTCGCCATCATCGTCATGTGTTTGAGTGGCTGGCAAGTGTATGAGGCGTCGCCCATTTTCAGCGCGATTCGATTTCCCAGTGCCATCACGCTGGGTGGATGGCTGGGCGGCGCATTGCTTTGGCATTTCGCGTTTATGTGGATATTGGTCACGAACTTCGGCGCTTACCTCGTCGTGAGTCTTGGCACAGGCCGCCTGCGTGAAAAATTCTTTCCGCTCAATCTTCGTGCTGTGGCCACCGACCTCGTTGCGGCACTCCGCGGCAAGCTCAGTCATGGCGATCCTGGCCAATACAACGCCGTGCAGAAGCTGGCTTATGTCGTCGTGATTGCCGACATCGTGCTGGCGGTGCTGTCTGGTCTGGCTGTCTGGAAGCCGGTGCAGTTGCCGCTCCTGTGCGCGACGATGGGCGGTTTCGATCGTGCGCGCGTCGTCCATTTCCTCGCAATGAGTATCCTGGTCGGCTTCTTTGCGATCCATGTCGCCATGGTAGCGCTGGTTCCGCGTTCCCTGCTCACCATGATCCGGGGACGCTAACCATGACTTCGCCAAAACCCATACAGCGACTCGATGGCGAATCGATCATCAAGGACGCAAGAAAAGAACTTCAATCGTCTTCACGACGCCTGTTTGGCAGACGAATTCTGACTTTGGGCGGACTCGCCTTGTTGTCGGGTTGCGATCTGAAGACCGATGAATCGGTCAATACGATGTTACGCAGAATGTCTTCATTCAACGATCGCGCGCAGGCGCTCCTGTTCGATCCGAACACACTGGCCCCGACTTATCCGGAATCGATGATTACGCGGCCATTTCCGTTCAATGCTTTCTATGACATCGACGAAGTTCCGGAAGTCGACAGACGGACTTATCGGCTGGAACTCAGCGGCCTCGTGAAAGGCAAACGCATCTGGTCGCTCGACGAATTGCATGCGATGCCGCAGCAGAGCCAGATTACGCGGCATATCTGCTTGAAGGCTGGAGCGCGATAGGCAAATGGGGCGGCGTGCGGTTTTCCGATTTTCTCTTGCGCGCCGGCGCGGATACGACCGCGAAATATGTCGCGCTGCATTGTGCGGATAACTATTGGACCAGCATCGATATGCCGACGGCGCTGCATTCTCAAACGCTGCTCACGCTGACTTACGACGGCGACACGCTGCCCGCGAAGTATGGCTTTCCCATGAAGCTTCGCATTCCCACGAAGCTCGGCTACAAAAACCCGAAGCACATCGTCGCCATTAGCGTCGGCAACGAATTTCCCGGTGGCTATTGGGAAAACCAGGGCTACAACTGGTTCGATGGATCCTGAACCGCCATTCGCAGATTTCTTCTCAACCCAACCCGCTCTCGGAGCCATGATGTCCACTCATTTCAAACTTGCCATTTCCTTGGTCACATTCACGCTCGCCGGTGCGGCATTCGCAGGATCGCCCGCCGATAAACCCCAACGCATTCGCGGCGAGATCGTGTCGTTCTCCGGCAACTCGCTCAAAGTGCATCGGCGCAGCGGCGACACCGTAACCATCGATGTACCGGAGTCGGCCGGTGTCAACGCCGTGAAGGCGATCCAGCTCGCCGATATCAAACCTGGTTCGTATGTCGGCGCGGCTGCGATGCCTGGACCCGATGGCAAATTGACGGCCAAGGAAGTGCTGGTCTTCCCCGAAGCCGCGCGCGGTACGGGCGAAGGTCACTACGCGTGGGACCTCGGTGCGAACAGCACCATGACGAATGCCAACGTGGATACCGTCGTGCAAAGCACCAGCGGCCGCGATCTCACGCTCTCATACAAAGGCGGTTCGAACACGATCAACGTGCCGGCCAACGTGCCGGTCGTTACGCTGATCCCGGCGACACGCTCGGAATTGCTCGCGGGTAAGAAGGTCTTTGTCGTGGCGATTCCGAAGACGTCCGGCGCCTTTGACGGCAAATATGTCGTGGTCGAAAAGGACGGCGTCGCCCCGCCGATGTAATACGCCACGCAATATGCTGTGATCGCCGTGATTCTGGCGGCCGATCACGGCCGCGCTGAGACCCGTGGATCAATTCGCGATGTTCACCGTTTATCACTCTGCATCAGGTTTCAAACCATGCTGAAGTTTTGTTTTTATAGATCACGTTTTCTCATTACACCGCTTGCCGCTGCGCTTCAGTTCTCGGCCTTTCCGTCCGAAGCGGCACAGGCAAACAACCCGCCGTTGATTGCACTGATCGACATGACGGTTGCACGTCTGAATATCGCACGCCAGGTTGCGCTTTCGAAGTGGGATTCACATCAGCCGGTGGAAGATCTGCCGCGCGAAGCGGACGTGATCGCGGCAGCCGGTGAAGAAGCGCGGGCAGCTGGCCTGCCGGAGCATTTCGCCAGGCAGTTTTTTGCGGATCAGATTGAAGCCAACAAGCTCGTGCAATACGGTTTGATGGCGCAATGGCATTGCGCGGCGCAAGCGCCCGACGACAAACGCCTCGACCTGAAAAAAGATATTCGCCCGATGTTGGACGGCATACAGAGCGGCTTTATCAACGCGCTGGTCGACATGAAAGCATGGCGTGCGCGTGCCGATTGCAGCGCCCAGTTGGCGCAAGCGACGCAAGCGTATATCCAGTCGCACGATCAAGATCCCTTATATGCCGTCGCGCTGGATCGCGCGCTCGCGCGCGTCTGTGCGCAAGGTTGACGAGTGGAATTCGACTTCGCGCGCGCGATCATTCATCGACGCGTCCGTCTTTACGTCGATGGTTTCCTGGTGACGTGCGCCCAATTGGCGATCCTCTCCGCTAGGTGGATCGCCCAGTCGCGATACGCCAATCGTCCGGGATGAAACCCGTCGTCGGCGAGCGCTTCACTGCCGGTCGGCAGCGTGGGGCGCACCAGTTCGCAACCGGACCATTGATCGATCACGCTGGCGAGGCGCGTATTGAAGCGCCGCGCGCGCATTCCCAAAATCGCGCGCAACGGTTGCGCGAGCGCGGTGAATCGCTCCATCGGCGGAACGCAGTTCACGATCACATGCTTCGCGCCGAAGCGTCGTTGCAGCAGCAACAGCAACGCTCGCTGCTGCGCGAGCCACGTGCCAGTGCGGACCGCACCGGTTACGTCATTCACGCCGAGCGAAAGCACCACGACGTCGAACATCTCCTCGGGTTCATGCTCGAGTCGTTTCAGCAAATCGTGCGTTGTATAGCCCGTTTGCGCAACCAGTTTCCAGCGCCAGTCGAATTCCGGCGTCAACGCAGATAACGCCGCCACGAGTTGCCCGGCCAACGCATCCTGCTGATGCGCCACGCCCACGCCTGCCGCTGCGGAATCTCCCGCGATCAACAGTTTGAGCACGGCGCCATTCGCGTTTCGCCCTTCGCTGCCCTCGCGCGCGCCGGACGGCTCAGGCAACTTCGGCGTCACCTTTCGCGTGTGGCGACCTTGCATCACAAGCAGGGGCGCCAATACGATCAGGACCATGCGCTCGATCCAGACGTTCATCATCGTGGTTTAAGGAAGTGGTGACACGGAATACGCAGATTGCCGATCGCTTGCAATCACTATTTGCCAATCTGACGATCGGCTATCAGCCGTACTGTAACGCGGGATAATAAAACACCGTTTAACGCGACACGTCCGGGCACAACGTTTTATGGCAGGCTTGCGCCACGCTCATTAAAACATCCCCGCCATGTCCCGAACATCGCTCTCGACGCCGCCCGCGACCGTCCTCGTCTACAGCGCGGCATTGCGCGTCCTTCATTGGCTGACGGCACTCTGCATGTTCGTGGTGATTCCGATTGCCTGGTATATGACGACGATGGATCGTCACGCGCCCTCTCACGGAGGCTGGGTCAATCTGCACAAATCGATCGGCCTGACTATCCTGCTGCTCACGCTGATTCGCGTCGTCACGCGTTTATCGCGGTCCGCGCCGCCGCTGCCCGATCGTATCCCCGCATTCGAGCAACGGCTCGCGAGCATTGGCCACGGCCTGCTGTATCTGATCCTCTTTGCGATGCCAATCAGCGGCTATCTCACGTCGTACGGCGGCGGTCATCTGGTCAACTGGTTCTGGCTCTTCACGCTGCCTTCCTTTATTCCGCAGGACAAACTGCTGGTGCATCTCGGCGCGACGATCCACTACTGGCTGGCCTACCTGTCCTATCTGCTGATAGCCGGCCATGTGCTGGCCGTGATCTATCACCAGCTCATTCAGCACGTCAATGTTCTGGGCCGCATGACCGGCAGGACGAGTGACCACACTTGAAAAGCGCCGCGAATTTCGTCGCCGACAACCGGGCAACTCCTCTGCCATGACAGCCCGATTCTCTCCCTGTTGACAATTCAAGACGACCGGTCATATTATGGAGGCAACACAGGAGTAACGATCGATGGCGCGTCCGAGCATGAAGCAGGAAATCATTGAAGCCGGTCTTCAGACCCTTCATTTATACGGATTCAACGGATCGGCGGTCGGCGACATCACGGGCGCGGCGGGCGTGCCGAAAGGCTCGTTCTACAACCACTTCGAGAGCAAGGACGCACTGGCCCTCGTCGCGCTGGACGCCTACTGGGAGCGCGGCGCGGACCGGATCGCCGTGCTCGCCGATGCCAGCATCGACCCCGTCGAGCGTCTACGCCACTATTTCGCCGCCCTCGCCGACTTCATCGCGGACAAGGATTTTCGCTACGGCTGCCTGATCGGCAATTTCAGCACGGAGCTGGCCGCGCACCATGAAGCGGTACGGAACCGCCTCACGTCGCTCTACGAAACGTGGACCCGTGCGATCGAAGCCTGCGTGCAGGACGCCATCGATGCCAAGCGCACGCCGCCTGCACTTTCCGCGCGTGAAATCGCGTCGTTCCTGCTGAATTCGTGGGAAGGCGCGGTCCTCCGCGCCAAAGTGCAGCAGGATCGCGGTCCGCTCGACGTGTTCGCCAGCGTTATCTTCACCACCCTGTTCAAATAACTCGCAAAAAGCCTTCGGGCTTTTTTTTGCAGACCATCTAAAACGACCGGTCATATTGGAGTTCGACATGAAACTGTTTGCGCCCTTCGCGTTGGGTCCGTTTCCTCTGAAGCATCGCGTCGTGATGCCGCCGCTCACGCGTATGCGGGCCGACGCCAATGGCGTCCCGTCGCCGTTGGCCGCGACCTACTACGGCCAACGGGCCAGCGAAGGCGGTCTGGTTATCGCCGAGGCCACGCAGATTTCACAGCAAGGCCAGGGCTATCCGCAGACGCCCGGCATCGCCACCGACGATCAGGTCGTCGCCTGGCAGCGCGTCACGCAGGCCGTGAAGGCACGCGGCGCGGTGATGTTTCTCCAGCTTTGGCACGTCGGCCGCATTTCCCATTCGTCGTTCCAGCGCAATGGCGCGCCGCCCGTCGCGCCGTCCGCCATCCCGCCCGCGGGCAACGCATTCACGAGCACGTTTGCGCGCGTGCCGTACGAAACGCCCCATGCGCTCGACGTGAGCGAAATCGCGGCGATCGTCGCGGACTTCCGCAAGGCCGCGGAGAACGCCAAAGCGGCGGGTTTCGACGGCGTGGAGATTCACGGCGCGAACGGCTATCTCCTTCAACAGTTTCTCGAAGACAAGACCAACCACCGCACGGACCGCTACGGCGGATCGATCGAGAATCGCGCGCGTCTGCTGTTCGAGGTCATCGATGCCGTTGCCGAAGTGTGGCCGCTCGATCGGATCGGGGTTCGCCTGTCCCCGTACTGCAACGTCGGTGACATTGCGGACAGCGATCCGCAAACGCTTTATCGCTACGTCATTGGCGAGCTGTCCGCCCGCGGCATCACCTATCTGCACCTGATCGAGTCGCAGACAAGCTGGGCATCCGCATCCGTGAGCACCGCGCAGCGCGAAACGCCGAAGTCGATCGCCGCACTTTTCCGCCCGTATTTCAAGGGCCCGTTGATCGCATCGGGCGGATTCACGCGCGAAAGCGCGGAGCGCACGCTCGTGGAAGGCCACGCGGATCTGATTGCGTTTGGCCGGCCGTTCATCGCGAACCCCGATCTGCCGGACCGTCTGAAACGTGGCGCGATCCTGAACGAAGCGGATCAAAAGACGTTCTACGGCGGCGCCGAACACGGCTACACCGACTATCCGGAATTCGCCGAAACCGCGCTTTAAGCGCACTTCCATAAGCCCATCGCAATCGGAGACAGCAATTGGTCGAACACGTAACGCAGGCACTTTCGCAGGGCATTCTCACGCTCACCATCGCGCGCGCGGACAAGAAGAACGCCTTGTCCAACGACATGTACGGCGCGCTCGCCGACGCCCTGACGCAAGCCGAAAAAGACGACGCCATTCGCGTCGTGCTCATTCAGGCGGACGGCGACATGTTCACGGCGGGCAACGACCTCGCGGAATTTGCCGAGCAATCCGCCGGAAACGGGCCCGAAGAATTGCAGGTCGTTCGCTTCGTGCGCGCGCTCGCCAACTCGACGGTCACGATCGTCGCGGCGGTGAACGGCAAGGCGGTCGGCATCGGCACGACGATGCTGCTCCATTGCGATCACGTGCTGCTCGCCGACGATGCGCAGCTCATCACGCCGTTCGTCAATCTCGCGCTCGTTCCCGAAGCGGCGTCGAGCTATCTTCTGCCGCTCACGATCGGCCACGTCAAGGCGTTCGAGATGTTCGCGCTGGGCGATCCGGTGGACGCCGCCACCGCGGTGTCATGGGGCATCGCGAACCGCGTGGTGCCCGCCGCGACCTTGCGCGCGCAAGCGCAACACGTTGCGGAGCGATTCGCTTCGAAGCCGGTCGGTTCGCTCACCGCGATGAAACGCCTGATGCGCGACGCCGCCCGGATCACCGATCAAGTCAATAGCGAGCGATTCATCTTCAGGAAGCGCCTCAAGAGCGCCGAAGCCAAAGAAGCCTTCGCGGCATTCGCCGAGAAGCGCAAGCCCGACTTCACGAAAATCTCGGGCTGACGCGTAACGATCATGCGGCCCAATTGCCGCCCGCATTCAACCGATCCATCTGGAAACGAACATGAAAATCGTACTTCTCGCCGCGACCGGCCGAGCCGGTCTCACCATTCTGGCCGAGCTGGTCGCGCGCGGCCATCGCGTCGTGGCCGTCGCGCGCAATCCGTCGAAGCTTCCTGAGCCGCTTCCGGAAACCGTGCAGATCGTCCGCGATGATCTGGGCAATGCCGAGCGTCTCGCGCAAATCATTACGGGCGTCGATGCCGTCGTCAGCGCGTTTGGTCCCGCGACCAGCGATCCGCGCTTCACGACCGACACGAGCTACACCGATCAGCTGGTTGAAGTCACCGAACGGGTCATTGCGGCCGTCGATCAAGCCGCGATCCCGCGTTTGCTCGTCGTCGGCGGCGCGGGCTCGCTGCAGTTCTCGCCGGGCGTGCGTGTGCTCGAATCCGGACATTGGCCCGCACCCTACGTGCCGATCGCAACTTCGCATGTGAAGGCGTTCGCCGCGCTGCGTGCATCGACGATCGACTGGACCTATTTCAGCCCGCCGATCCTGATCCAGCCCGGCGAACGCACCGGAAAATTCCGGCTCGGCAACGACGATCTGATTCGCGACGCGGACGGCAAGAGCCACGTCTCGTTTGAAGATTATGCGGTTGCCGTCGTCGACGAACTGGAGCAGCCGCAACACCGACGCGCGCGTTTCACCATCGGCTACTAGCGCGGCCGGATCGGCATTCAACGTCTGCCGAGTAGCGGGAATACCGGTATCGCTGCTTGTCTTGTTCGGATCGACGGGGATAGCAACAATCGCGCTCAGGCCCGGACTTCGACGAGTCCGGGCGCGACCCGCTAAAGGAGCTAGCCAATGAACAAGACAATGTGGACAGCCGTTCTTGGCGCCGCCCTGTGTGCGAGCCATGCACGGGCCGGTGACCTTGCAATCGAGAGCGTCGATATCGGACGCGGTCAGTTTCGCGAGGCGCAGGTCTCGAACGGCTTCGGCTGTCATGGCGGCAACGTGTCGCCCGAAATCCGCTGGTCGGGCGCGCCGCGCGAAACGCAAAGCTTCATGGTCTCGATGTACGACCTCGATGCGCCGACCGGATCGGGTTTCTGGCACTGGGTCGTGGCGGATATTCCCGCATCGGTTCACTCGCTCGTAACGGGTGCGGGCAACGATGTCGCGAAGCTGCCGCCCGGCGCGCTGCCCATCCGCAATGACACCGGAAACACGGCGTATCTCGGCCCCTGCCCGCCGCCAGGCGATACGCATCGCTATCTGATCACCGTGACGGCGTTGAAGGTTCCGAAGCTGCCGGTCGATCCAGGCGCCACGCCTGCCGTGGTCGGATTCGTTGCGCATTACCAGCAACTGGCGAAGGCCACCATGACGATCGAAATGAAGCATTGATCGCCGGGCTCCTATGCAGCGTGCCCGGCGAGATTCTGCAATAATCTGCGCGACTCATTCACGGCAGGCTTCGCATGATCAAGAATTTCGTGGTCGATATCGCTCTGGGCGTCATTGCTTATCTTGTCATCTTCTACGCGCTGTTATCCGTTGGTGCGACGCAGTCGCGAGAGGCGGCGAGCCTGGCCGCAGCGGCGGCTTCGGCTCCGCTAGCGATGCTGGTCCGGGTCAGTCGCCGTCGGCGCTAACAGCAGCATCGGACTCCAGAGCAATATCCCGGCGGCGATGCGGCAGCGATGCGGCGGCGAAAAGCAACACCGTCGCCGCCGCGCGAATTCGAAATTTTCAAGGCGCCGCGCGCGCATCGTCCAGCGGCATCGTGTGCTCCTGCGCCGAGCCGTTATCGTCGAGCAAGGTGAACGTCACCTGCGCCCCCGACAACGATTGCGGCGCTTCGCTCAAGTCGTACGCGCGCTCGGCGAATGGCGCGGTCATCATGTCGGGTACGGGCGCGACCGGCACGCGCGTCTCGCCCGCAACCAGCGCGATCCGGCTGAACGACGCGTGATACGGCGTCGGGTTATGGCACACGAGCAGCACGTGATCGCCGTCTCGCCGGAGCGTGAAGTGCAACTGCCGCGCCACATCGTCGGGCGACGACTTCAATCCCTTGGGCCGGTAAAAGATCTTGAACTGCGTATCCATCGCGAGATCGAGATGCGGCACCGACTTCGCGCGGCTGCCGGGATCGGGCGGAATCTCATAGAGATTGAGCCAGAACACTGACTCGCGGTCGCGTGGCAGCGCATCGCCGTTATAGACGATACGCAGCACCTGCATGCCCTCCGGATGCAGCCGGAACACCGGCGGAAGGATCACGAACGGCGCACGCGCGCGCTGCGGATCGCCGCCGCCGTCGTCGGCCCAGGTCTCGACCATCACTTGCCACGCGTTGCGGTTCGCCACCGCAATCGTGCGTTCGTGCTGGCCTTCCTGATAGATCACACGCGTGCCGGCGGCCACGAGCCCGGCGCGAGCGGGCATGATCACGCTCATCCACGCGACGAACGTGATAACCGCGCACACCAGCACGGCGAACGATCCACGGTGCGCGCTCATTGCACTTTCACCAGCACGTAGGCCGTGGCGGAGACGTTGCCGGCCGTGGCCGTCATGCCCGGCAACTGCTGCAGCGTCGCGGTGAAGGTCGCCGTGTAGTTCGTGTAGCCGGTCGACGGGCTGCCCGACGACGTCGCGCCGGACAGCACCGGATACCAGCCCGCCGCCGCGCCGCTCGGCCAGGTCACCGCCGCGTAGTTGATATCGCCGCCCGTGACGGCGGGCACGGTCCCCGTGTTGCCCGGCTGTCCGACCCAGTTCATGGTGCCGTTCGCGGCGCTGCTCAGCGCGATGCCCACGCCGCTCGCGAGGCTGCTGTCGCTGCCGTAGTTATCGGAGAGCAGATAGGTCACGCCGTTGCTGCTGTTGACGAAGCCCAATGTCTGCGCGGCGCTGTACGCCCCGCTCGACGCCTGGATGCCCAACGCGGTATTGCTGCTCGCCGTGCCCGACACGGCCGAATCGCTGCATTGCACCTGCACCGTGAAATCGGCGCTCGGATTCTGCCCGGCGGCCAGTTGCTGAACGGTCACGGTCGCGAACGTGACGACGGGCGTCGCATTGAGCACCACGCACGTCGAGACCTGCACGAGCGACGTGCCGCCACGCAGCGCGTAGGCATAGCCGTTATCGCAGCCCCACGAGTTGTAGTGGCTCGAGGCATCCGTGCCCGGCGCATCCACGCAACCCTGATTCGCCACGCCCGAGCCGCCGAGCGCGACATAAGCATTCGGCTGCGTGCAGATATACGCACCCGACGCGCCCATCCCCGACGCGAGCCCGCTCGCGCCGCTCGGCACCGTGTTCCCCGAGCAATAGTTCGACGCCGCGCCCGAGGTGGGCGGCAGTGAACTCACGCGATACAGCTGCGCGACGATCGGCGGCACGTCTTCCAGCCGGATATCCGCGCCCGTGCCGTTGACCGCGTAGCTCGTCACCGGCACTTCTTGCCAGTAGCGGCTGATCGTGACGCCCGACATCGTGAGCTTCAGGCCCGCGTAGGTGAACCACGTCGCGTAGACACCCGGCAAGCCGTCGTTGGTGCTCGTGCCCGAGCCGTTGCCGATTTCCCAGTAGCCGCCCACGCGGTCGTCGCCGTTGGTCGCGACGTTGAAGTAGACGTTGGCGATATCGCTCACCGACGTGCATTTCCACAGCACCGTCGAGGCCGTCGCGCCGCCGTAGGTGTAGTTCGTCGGCGGCACCACCGTGCTCGCCAGCACCGAGCCGACCGGCTGCAAGGCGGTGTCCGGCACGAGATTCACCTGGCCGAAAATAATCGGCGCGGCGCGCGTGTCCTCGGTCTGCGACGCGCCGGTGATCGAGCAACTCGCGCGCGCGGTGCCGCACACGGCCAGCAAGAGCGCCAGCAACGCGCCCGCCAGCACGCGGAGCGCACGCAGGCGGCGCAACGCCCGCGCAGCCTTGATATCGATCGTGGGGGCCATCGGTTCCTCCCGTGTCCGTGTATCCGTTCGACTTGATGGATGACATATCGCTCGCATGGCGGCGCTCAGCGTTCGGGCGTGCAGGTCTGCTGCAGGCGGATGATCGGTTGATCGACGTCCGTGCCCGTCAGGTCGTAGGGCAGCGCGCAGCGCGCATCGGGCGCGTCGCCCCACTGCACGCTCAGCGTGTTCTTGAGCTTGTCGCTGCGCACGTAGATCTGGCCGCCTTGGCCCACGACGCCGATCACGCTGCCGTCCTCGTCGTGCACCTCGGCGCCCATCGGCGCGGCTTCGCCGTCCGGCAGGCGCGCGCGAATCAGCAGCGCATTGCCGACGCGCGTACGGAACACGACCAGCAGCGCCGCGCCCGCGGTCGGCGCGACGCGCTGCGCGCCGTCCTCCAGTTCCGCGTTGCCGGTGATGCCCTGCGGATCGAGCGCGATATTGTTGTAGCGATACGGCGTGAGCGCCGACACCAGCGCATAGCCGTGACTGTCGATCCGCGCGCCCTGGCCGTTGAGCACGGTCGCGCCCTCCGCGCCCTTCGCCTCCACGACCGCGAATGTATCGCCCACGTAGGGGCCGAACGTGACGCCGCCGCGATGCACGGCCAGCGCGCCCTCGATATTGCCCGACGCCTGCCAGTAGTTCGAGCCGCCCGACGCGCCCACGCCCACGGTGCCGATCGGCAGACGCTGCTGCAGGCTGCCGCTGCCCACCGTGAGCGCCGGGTCCGAGGTATGGGTCGCGTTGACGTTGTAGCTCAGGTTCTGCTGCGCGCCCACGGTGCCCGAGACGCCGGCCTGGTACTGATCGCCACCCGAGTCGCTATGCGTGAACGACGTCGTGAGATTGGGCGTATTGACGTTGTTGTTGCGTCCCAGCGGAATCGACACCGTGACCATCACGAGCGTCTCCTGATGGCCGAGCAACGGATCGTTCTGATTGACGAGCGCCGGATTGCTCGCGGCAAGCGGATCCGAAATGGCGACGATGCCCGACTGCGAGTTGTTGACCACACGCGTACGCATCACCGAGACATTGAGGCTCAGCCTGCGCCACAGCATCGTCGAATAGCCGAGCTGGAATTGCGTGTCGCGCGCCGTGCCGTTCCAGTAATTCTGCGTCGAGCCGGACAGATACAGCGAGCCGTACGGGCCGAGCGGCTGGTTCAGCGAGACTTCGAAACGCGAGCGCTGCATATAGGTCTGCGACTGCCATACCGTCGCGCTGTCACCGAGGCCGCGCACGCCGAGCACGTCGAGCAGGTCGCGATAGCCGGCGCTCGAATAGCGGTAGCCCGCGATCGTGACGCCGGTGCCGGTCGGCTGAAACGTGCGGCTATAGGACAGTTCGGCCATCCAGCCGTTCGCGCTCGTGTTGCCGGGCAGACTCGCGTGCGAATACGTGAAGTTCAGGCCGAATGCGCCGAGCCAGCTGCCGAGCGCGCCGCCCGCGACGGCCGCCTGATAGCCGTTGGCAACGCGCGCGCCGCCATGCACCGTGATCGCATTGGTCAGGCCGCGCTGCCAGACAAGATCGCCGAACATGGTGTTGTCGTTGGCGTAGGTGCTGCGCGTGCGCCCGACCGTCGCCTCGTAGCGCGAAATGCCCGGACGCAGCGATTCCGGCACCGCCGAAAACGGCACGGTGAACTGATTGACGGAGCCGTCGGCCTCGGTCACCACCACGTCGAGATCGCCGTTATAGCTGGTCGGATAGAGGTCGCGGATCTCGAACGGTCCAGGCGGCACCGTGGTCTGATAGATCTCCACGCCGTTCTGGCGCACCGAAACCCGCGCATTGGTGCGCGCCACGCCGCGCACGACCGGCGCGTAACCGCGCATGGAGTCCGGCAGCATGGTGTCGTCGGAGGCGAACTGGACGCCGGTGAAAGCGAGCCCCGAGAGAAAGCGGCCCGACGTGTAGCTCTGCCCCACGGTCAGCTCGCCGCCAAGGTTGGGAAAGGCGCGCTGCGCGTAGCTGCGGATATTGGTCCACGTCGTGCCCGCGCCGTTCAGATAGCTCACGCTCGACTGCTGGCGCAACCGCCACGCGCCCACGTTGACGCCGCCGTTCACCGAGAGATACGCCGAGTCCTGGCTCCCCGACGACACCGTGCTGCCGCCCGCCCCGGAGCCGCCGAACGAGAGGTGATAGTAGTTGCCGACATAATTCAGAAAGCCGATCGTGTTGCCGTCATTCAGGTCTTCGGGCGCCACATAGCCGCGCGGGAGATTCTTGAGCGTGTTCTGCGGGAACGACACGTCGAGCCGCAAACGCGAGAAGTCGAAATCGCTGCTCGCGCCTTTGACGACTTCGCCGGGCTGCCAGCAGTCCTTCGCGCTTGTCGAGCCTGCCGCGCCTGGTGCGTCGAGCGGCGCGAGCACGCCGTTAGCGAGCCCGAGGCGATCCAGTTGAGCGCGCGAGAAACAGACGGCGGCATCGGCGCCCGGCACCTCGACGAAGCGCACGCTCAGGCGATCGATAAAGCGGTTGTTCACGAACAGATCGACGTCGTACGTGCCCGGCGGCACCGCCTGACCGTGTCCGAAGCGCGCGAGCACGGCCTGGCTCAAGGCATTGCCGCGAAACAGGCTCGCGTCGAATACGAAGTCGTCGGCTGGCGCGGTCTGGGCGTTCGTGGAGGCGGTGGGCGTCGGCTCGCCTGGCTGCGTCGACGCTGGCGTAGACACCGCCGCAGCGGATGCAGCCTGCGCAACCGGCGCCGCCGCTGCAGACGCCCCCGCTTGCGCCAGCGCCGCCGCCGACGGCATCGCC